>JALGZU010000155.1 GCA_025774735.1 candidate division LCP-89 bacterium
TGCCCCCAGCGGGGGCCCAGTTTCATCTGTTCGATGTACTCTTCGACTGCCGACCGGTCGCCTTCAACCTCGGTTTCTACTGCGCCTTCTATGGTGTTTTTCACCCAGCCGTGGAGCTGCAACTTTTCCGCCCATCTGTGGGCGAAATAGCGAAAGCCGACGCCCTGCACCATGCCCCGGATGATCAAGTTGGCGCGTACGTCGTTCATCGCTGCGGTTCCCAGGTAGCCATTGTCTTCCCGGAAACTACACCCCATATTCCCGCTAGTGCAGCGACGAGCAACATGATGAAATAAGCAGGGAAACGGAAAGCACCGGATGGTTTTCCAATGCGTTCCAGGACAACGCCGGCAATGCCGGCAACATATACAAGTATTTGAATGATAAACAGAGCTTTAAAGAATAGTATCTGCTGATTTAACCCTGTAGTGATCAATATACCCAACAGCCAAACCGGGGTAAACCAGCGTAGAACTTTATGCGACCAGAGTTGTATCGCAAGCCACCAGGAAGTGAATGGATTAAGAAGTCTTTTGTGTACCCATAAACTGTGAAGCGACCGTTGGATGATGCGTCTTTTCCGGCGAAACTCAGATTGCAAACTGCGTGTACTGGATTCTAATGATATCGCCTCAGGTTGGTACACAGTGAGGTAACCTTTTTCCGACAATAGCAGGGGACTGATGAAATCACTGATTATGTCATCACCCAATGGGGTGTATAGATTTTTCAGCATTGCATAGATGGGACCATTGGCACCAAGCAATGCACCGAGGTTGCTTTCGGCCTTTTTAAGGTGAAGTTCCATTTTCCAGTACAGACTTTCTTCATCGCTCAAGGCACTTGGATGCTTCCGATAGCGGGGTTCACCGCATACAACCCCTACTTCACCCTCTGAATCGAAGGATTTCAATAACTTACGTACCGCATCCGGTTGAAACATGGCGTTTGCATCGGTGAAGACAATAACCTCGCCATTTGCCACTTTTACAGCCTGATTCAACGCGGCGGTTTTCCCCCTCCTCTCTTCGTGCTGGATCAGAGTGATTTTGTCTGAATTGAATTCTTTGACGATATGACTGGTCCTGTCCGTCGATTGATCATCGACGACGATCACGTCCAGTTTGTCCCGGGGGTAATCCTGTGAAAGCGCGTTCTCGAGCTTCTGGGCGATATTTTCTTCCTCGTTGAGAGCTGAAAAGATCATTGTTACATCGGGAAGCTCCGTCCATCTGGGTGTGATTTCCCTTCTCCTCAGTGAACCCAGAATGATGACGATTGACGGATATATCAGGAAGACATAGACGAGTAATCCCAGGCAAAAGAAGAAGCAGAAGGTTTCAATCACGCAAAAGACCCTTTTATTATGGTTTCAGTCGATGCATCATGCGCGGGAAGGGAATCGTCTCCCGGATGTGGCGGATGCCGCAGATCCAGGTGACAGTGCGCTCCAGACCCATTCCGAAGCCGGAGTGGGGGAAGGTGCCGTATTTTCTGATATCCAGGTACCACTCGAACGCCTCGCGAGGCAGCTTGTGCGCCTTTATTTTGCTCTCCAGGATGGCAATGTCGTCTTCCCTCTGGCTACCCCCGATGATCTCGCCGTAGCCTTCCGGAGCGATGAAATCCACCGAAAGCGAGGTGTCGGGATCATCAGCTTCGCACTTCATGTAGAACGCCTTGATGGAGGCGGGGAAGCGGTGGATGATCACGGGGCGGTCGTACCCTTCGACCAACGCCTCCTCGTCCGGCGCGCCGAAATCATCGCCCGGCTTGAATCCGGTGGCCTTCTTCACCAGGATATCACAAGCTTCCCGGTAGTGAATGCGGGGAAAGGGCTTTTTGATGCTCTCGAGCTTACTGACGTCCCGTTCGAGGATTTCCAGTTCCGGCTGGCAGCGCTCCAGGGCGCGTTCGACGATGAAACAGGTGAGGTCTTCGCCCAGTTCAATGCAGCCGTCCAGGTCCAGGTAAGCAACCTCCGGTTCGATCATCCAGAACTCGGTCAGGTGCTTGCGCGTCTTCGATTTCTCCGCTCGGAAGGTGGGGCCGAAGCAGTAGACCTTGCCGAAGGCGGCGCAGCCGGGTTCCATGTAGAGCTGGCCGGATTGGGAGAGATAGGCCTTCTCGCCGAAGTAATCCGTTTCGAATAGTGTAGAGGTCCCCTCACTGGCGGACGGGGTGAAGATGGGCGCGTCCAGCATGACGAAACCGTTGTCATCGAAAAAATCGCGGATGGCCTTGATTACGTGATGGCGCACGCGCAGGATGGCGTGCTGCCGCCGCGAACGGATCCAGAGGTGGCGGTGGTCGAGCAGGAAGGCGTCGCCGTGCTCCTTCTTGGTGATGGGGTATTCTTCTGAGTGTCCGACGATTTCGACGTCGCTCACCCAGAGTTCGTAACCGCTCGGTGCGCGGTCGTCCGCGTTGACCTTGCCGCGCACGATCAGGGACGATTCCTGGGTCAGCGCCTGGGCGGCTTCCCAGGCTTCCTCGGAAATCTCCTTCTTGGAGGTGACGCACTGGATGATGCCGGTGCCGTCCCGCAACTGCAGGAACATGAGCTTGCCCGAGGAACGGAAGTTGTACAGCCAGCCGCGCAGCTCCACCTCCTGGCCGGCCTTTTCAGCGATGTCGGATATGTAGGTTTGGTGCATGGATTTATCTGTTCCCACTAAAGTTTACAAATTTTATAAACAATTGTATTATATGCAATATCGTTAATATAACAGATGTTATTCAATCTTCTTCCTGCAGACTCGGTATCATCAGTTCGAAAGCTTTAGTGTGCACTGGTACTTCGTTCCCAGCCCCTTTCAAGGGGCTTTTCACTATCCGTAGCCCACTGCTTCAGCGGTGGGCGATTCCCCCCCGCCCAGCCCTGAAGGACTGGGCTACGCAAGGTGCAATCCCCATAAATGGGGCTTTTGAAAAAAAGTTGACGTTGTTTAGTTTAACTCGAATTCGTCTTTAATGCTGCCTTTTAGATGGTGCAGCTCTTGATTTTGAATGTATCTGATAATCGCATCCAGATCTTTACCTGAAAAGCTGGACACGCCATAGCCACTCTGCCAGGCGAACGAAATTTCAGGATGAGCCTTACTCAGATTATATGAAGTTGCTCCTTTCAGTTCGCCGATCCATTTCGATATCATCAGAGTGGCGGGCACTTTGATCGCCAGATGCACATGATCGGATGTGCCGCCTAATGCCAGACACTCAACTTCCCTGGATTCGCTGCATCTCGTTCGTATAATCTTATAAATGAAATTCCTTACTTTTCTCTCAAGTAACGGCTTGTTGCCTTCGGTATGCCAGGTAACGTGTAAGTAAATATTTGAATAGGACCGGTGTGGCACGGAAGCCTCGTTTTAGGCCGCTTCAGCGGCCTTGTACCTATCGTAGCCCACTGCTTCAGCGGTGGGCGAATAGTGCCATTTTCCCGCTCAGCCCTGAAGGACTGGGCTACGCAAGATACAACCCCCATGAATGGGGCTTTTTAACACGGTCTGATCCTGAATACCCAATGCCCGAATTCAATGGGGAGATTAGTAACATATTGTTATTATATATATTATTCTTCACCTAACAGCCGTTATCTAATCCTCCACCTTCAGATCCCGCGTCATCAGCTCGGTGACCATCTGGGCGGGATCCTTACCCTCGAAGAGGACGAAATAGGCTGCTTCAGTGATGGGCATGGGGACCTCTTCGCGCTGGCTCAAGTGATAGGCCGAGCGGGTGGTGCTGACGCCTTCGGCAATCATGGTCATGCTCCTGACCACCTGGTCCATGGTCTTGCCTTTGCCGATCTGCTCGCCGACGTAGCGGTTGCGGCTGTGGCGGCTCATGCAGGTGGTGATCAGGTCGCCCATGCCAGAGAGCCCGGCGAAGGTGCGCGGCTGGCCACCCAGCTTGACGCCCAGGCGGGTCATTTCGGCCAGGCCGCGGGTCAGGAGCGCGCCCTTGGTGTTGTCTCCGAAACCGAGGCCGTCCGCAATGCCCGTGCCGACGGCGATGACGTTTTTCAGAGCCGCGCCCAGTTCCACGCCGACGAGGTCCTGAGACGCGTAGACTCGAAAATGCGGCGTGAAGAAAAGCTCCTGAACCCTCCGGGCCGTCTCCAGGGAATCGCTGGCGGCGACCACGCTGGTGGGGATATTCCGGGAAACTTCCTCCGCGTGCGAGGGGCCGGAGAGGGCGCAGTATCTGTCGGGGAGTACGTCAGGTACCAGGTCTGCGACGACTTCGGAAGGACGCTTCAGAGTTTCTTCTTCGATCCCCTTGGCGGCGTTGACGATGATGGCCCTGGATGGGATCGCGGCAGCCGTCTTTTCCAGAGCCCCGCGCACGAACTGCGACGGGATGACGAGAAGAACAACTCCCGCGCCCTGCAGACATTCACTGGCGTCGAAAGAAATTGCCAGAGTTTCCGGCAGCGGGATGCCGGGCAGAAACTCCTTGTTCTCTCGATCCTCGATCAGGCGCCTCGCCGCGTCCTGACGGAATTCCCACAGCCGGACGGAGTATCCCTTGCCGTGAAGTAACAACGCCAGGGTGGTGCCCCAACTGCCCGCTCCGAGAACGGCTATGGGAAACTTGGCCTTGTTCTCCGGTGTCCTTTCGATCGTATTTCCCTCAGTCACGGGACTGAATGCTTCCCATTATAATCAAGTTCCAGCCGCTGAATTCTTTACCGATGATTTTCCCGGCACTCTCTTCATCGACGACCAGGGCCAAACCCACCCCCATGTTGAACACCCGGCGCATCTCCTCCGGTTCCACCGGTCCGAGTTTCTGGATCAGGTCGAAGATGGGGGGGATCTCCCAGTCGCCGTAATGGATTTCCAGAGAGCAGGTTTCCGGGATGACCCGGTTCAGGTTCCCTTCGATGCCGCCGCCGGTGATGTGGGCGATTCCCTTGAGGGTGATCTGTTCGCGTATCGCCCGGACGGCGCACAGGTAACTCGGGTGAACCTCGAGGAGGCTTTCGCCCAGCGTGCAGCCCAAATCGGGGACGTGATCGTGAACGCCCAATTTGGCTTTTTCCAGGAGCACGCGCCGCGCCAGCGAGTAACCGTTGGTGTGCAGACCCACCGAGGGCAGCCCGAGGATGACGTCTCCCGGCTGGATGTTGCGGCCCAGAATGAGGTCGTCTTCATCCGCCCAACCGACGATGGTGCCGGCCAGGTCGAATTCGTCGTCCCGGTAGAAGCCGGGCATCTCCGCCGTCTCACCGCCCAGCAGGGCGATGCCGTTGGTTTTGCAGGCTCGGGCTAAACCGTCTATGACCGCTGCCTGCACTTCGGGATCCAGTTTCCCGCAGCCATAATAGTCCAGAAAGAAGAGCGGTTCTGCGCCGTTGGCGAGCAGATCGTCGACGCAGTGGTTGACCAGGTCTTCACCTACTGTGTCGTACTTTTCGCAGAGAAAGGCGACTTTCAGTTTGGTGCCGACTCCGTCCGTGCTGGCCAGGAGCACGGGACGACGCTTCGCTTCTACGGGCAACCGGAAGGCTCCGGCGAAGAGCCCCACGTCGCCGATCACCTGCGGCGTTCGGGTCGAGGCGACCAGGGATTTGATGCGCTTCAGAGCTTCATCCGCGGCGCCTAAGTTCACGCCGGAAGATTTATAGTCGATGGGCATGGCTGGATCGATGAATAACCGTTTAATGAATTTCCCGATACCCCTTATTTCTTGTACATCCTCTCAATCAGGTCCTTGTACCGCTCCATCACGATGTCGCGCCGCACCTTCAGAGTCGGCGTCAACTCTTCGCTCTCAATGCTGAACTCGCGGCTTAGAACGGTGAATTTTTTGATCTGTTCGAAATCTTCCAGTTCCGCGGACAATCCTCGAATTTCTGACCGGATCTTATCATTGATGAGGGGATTTTCGATGGCGACTTCGCGCTCCTCGTCCTTCCAGGTCCCCTCCTCAGTGAAGAGTTCCCGGTTGGGGATCACCAGGGCGGTCAGGTAATGGCGGTCGTCTCCGATAACCATGATCTCGTTGATGTACTGGCTGGTTTTAAGATGGTTTTCTATGGGCGCCGGAGCGATGTTCTTGCCCTTGGAAGTGACCATGATCTCTTTCTTGCGTCCCGTGATCACCAGGTACCCGCGCTCATCGAAATGACCGATGTCGCCCGTTTTGAAGAAGCCCTTTGGGTTGAAGGCCGCCCTGGTGTCCTTCGGGAGGTTGTAATATCCCTGCATGATGTTGGGGCCCTTAGCCAGGATCTCTCCTTCAGGATCGATGCGTATATCCACGCGAGGAAGAGGCGGACCAACGGTGCCGATGCGGACGTCTTCCAGGGGATTGGCGCAGAGAACCGGGCTGGTCTCGGTCAGACCGTACCCCTCGATAAGAGGAACTCCCATAGCCCGGAAAAATTCACCGATTTCCGGTGACAGGGCTGCTCCACCGGATACCATAATCCTGATGCGGCCTCCGGTGCGTGCCCGGATTTTCGTGTAAACCAGCCGATCCGCCAGACCCCGTTTCAGCATCAGGGCGGGCTTGAGACCTCGGCCCGCCTTCAGGCTTTTCATGCCTACGTCCAGAGCCCACCCGAACATTTTCTGACGAATTCCGGGGCTTTTGCTCACCGCGTCCAGGATACGCGTGCGCATCATCTCGTAGAGGCGGGGCACCGCCAGCATGACGGACGGCTTGACTTCGAGCAGGTTGCGGGCTACGGTTGCGGGCGATTCGGCG
>JALGZU010000156.1 GCA_025774735.1 candidate division LCP-89 bacterium
CTCCCGCTCGGCGGGCGCATGCCCGTGCCGCCCCCAGAAGACCAGGTCCTTCAATCGCAATTGATGAGATGTGCTCCCCATGCCTCTCCGCAGATTGGGTATCGTCGGCGCTGCTTTTATTTCAGGTACAGTACTTTGAAAACGTCCACCCTCTCGTCCCCCTCGATCCGGAGCAGGTAGATCCCCGAAGGCTGGGCGGATTGAGCCTTCCAGGTCAGGCGGTGTTGTCCGGCAACTAACAGCCCCTTGTGAAGATCGGACACGCACCTGCCGGTGACATCCCATATAGATACATGGGTGGGAGTTGCGTGTGACAGATCCAGGAGCACGGTCAATTCCGCGTTGAATGGGTTGGGAAACGCCGAGTAAAGGGTATAGTCGTTGGGGATGTCGTCGCTATGTGGAGCATAAACCACCGTATCCGCCGCCAGGACCACTACGTCGTCAATGCGCCAGCCCTGCTCGTTCAGGGTGGTATCCGAGGATATTGTCCAGCGCAAGCGGACGTCGCTCTCGCCGCAATAGGGTGTCAAGTTCCCGTAGGCCCGCCCCCAGCCGACGTCCTGACCGGCAAAGGGTCCGGAAAAACTCTCCCAGCCCTGGCCGCCGTCCGTGCTCACCTGCACCAGGCAGGAATCGAAGTCGGGCTCGAAATAATACCAGTGATCGAACTGGAGGGATGCGGTCAGAAACCCGGATAGATCCAGCGGAACCGCCCACTCGATCCAGTTCTCGGTCTGGGGCTGGTAGAGAGTCAGGTGCGGGCTTGACGCGGCGATGGATACTCCACTCCAGAGAGAATCCGCCAGTTCGGCTATCCACTGGTTCCCCGTCCCCCCCGTTGTCCATGCGCCCAATCCGCCCTCGAAATCGTCCGAGATGACTGTCACTCCGCTCGAAAGTTGAAACTCGATGTACCAGTTCTGGTCGAGAAGCACCTGGTCATACCGGATGACGTGGTCGGGGCTGTCGAAGATCAGCTCGTAATCCCCCTCGGGTAAACGACATGAGAAATAGCCATCCCCCGCGACGTTCAGGGTATCCTGCACGTCCTCACCAAAGATGAACAGGGTGCAGGCGAGCGGGCCGCCTCCCAGCTCCCGGACGTCGCCGTTGAATAGATGATCCGGCTTCGGCACGAGGGTGAAATCTTCAGGAATCGGTCCGGATGGATTGGCGAAAATGCCCGTGCGCGTCTGCGGGTAATATCCCCGCATCCTCACCTCGATATCGTAGGTACCCGGCATGACGTAACGACGGTAGCGTCCGTAGGTTTCATCGCAGGTGCGCGGCTGCAGAAGTCCACCCCGGAGCTGTGGAATGATCACTTCCGCCGGGAGCCGTAGTAGAGGGTTGTTGGCATCCGTGACAATTCCGGTGAGCTGCGAATGGGTAATCTCGGCATAGCCACAGGCCCGGTTTAATATATAGGCCACTCCGTTTAAATTGTCAGCGACTACCTGCTGAGCGATGGAGTCGGGTTTCTGAATACCTTCCCCTGCTTCAATCAGATAGCTGAGCGTGCCGAAATGGGCGTAAAAGGAATCGTGTTGATTACCCGCGGGATTGGCGGTTGGAACCGGCTGATAAAAACCGCTGCTGATCCGGGGAATCAACCACTGTATCTCCTGGGCGATATAGTCAATGACGTCGAAATCGGGCGAAGTCTTCGTGCCATCTGCCCAGCCCCAGGGATAGTAGATGCTCTCCGAGAAGTTAGTCGTTCTGGAAGCGTGATACACGACCGAAAATGAGAATTTCTCCTCCTGAGCAAGACTCCAGATTGTCTGCATCTCGCTCTCTGCCAACGGAGAAAATCCCCTGAAGTAGTCAAAATATTCATTGCCGCCCGGTTGCAAGAAGGTGTCCCCCTTCGCCCAATTCAAGGGGAAGTTGCGGTTCAGATCGACGCCGTCAATGTCGCCCCCGGTACCGGAGGCGTAATCGAACTCCCCGTTTAAATTGCAGTCCCGCTTGTTCTTGCGGAAAGAGTTATCCATGCTGTCGGTCATCACCACCTCATGCCCTTCCGGATTCAGGGTGGGCACGATCCAGAGCTCCAGTTCCTGCAGCCAAGCTTTCCAGGGATACTGCAGGCGGTGCTCCAATATTTCCGTGATCAGAGCCAGGGTGATTTCGACGCCGATCAACTCCTCCGCGTGCACCTGACCGACCAGCAGTACCGTGGCCTCGTCTTCATCCAGATGAACGTTATCGGACAACTTCACCGCCCAGATGGGCAGCCCATCTTGCTGGGAATAGCCAATGGTATCTATGCGCACGGAATCCGGGTAGAGTTGCTGCCAGGCGACAATCTCGTCGTAAATCTCCTGATTGTCGTGGTATCCCGGCGGGATATCGGCCGCAGCGGTGTTAGTCATACAAATCAGCGCCAATCCCAGGAGTAGCAGGGTCTTCTTCATGATTCTATCTTAATACCTTTGCATCTTTGAATATAAGATACAAAATTCCGATTCAAAAGTCAAGCCGATAGACGGAGAAAGAATGAAAAAATGGGAATGGAGTTGCTAAACAAAACGGCACCCGAGCAGGTGCCGTTTTCTGTGCCACCCCCCAGAATTGAACTGGGCACACCCGCCTTTTCAGGGCGGTGCTCTACCAACTGAGCTAGAGTGGCACGTTGACCAATTAGAAATAAAAAGGTAATATATTACATTTCGAAAGTCAAGATATTTTTTATTCTTCGAACGATAACTTCCCATCGAATTGTGAACCCTGAAATCGTAAATCCTCCCGCCGTTCTGTCAGATCCTCACGATCCAGAAATTCTACGAATTTGACCACGAACCGGCGAGGGCATCCCAGGGCTTCACGCAGTTCGGCCATGGTCCTGCCTTGACCCCCACTGATCAACGGTCTCAGAATTCCCCACGCCTCCCGCACCTTCTCCATCGCCCAGGGGGATCCATCCGCCATGCGCACGATTCTCTCCTGCTGCTGCATCACGTCAAGTACTGCGTTCAACTCTGCATCGGAGAGTTTCAGGCTTTTCTGCAGGGATTTCACCGTGGGCGGATTGAAGCCTCCCCCGATAAGGAGTCGTTCGATCCGGCCGCTCAGAGCCTCCAGATTCTCATCCAGGTGGATCTGGTGGTCTACACGGCGCAGGTATCCTTTCTCCATTACTATCTCCCCGCCCACCAGATCTTGCAGCGCTTTCTCCACCACCTGCGCCGGGAAATCGCCGGAAAGTTCATTGATCAACGAGGCTTGTTTGATCCCCATCAACTGGGGGAATCGGTGATGGTAGCCGTTAATGATCCCGATAATCTCCTCTCCAGCCAGTTCGACAACATCCGCCGCCGCCAAAAATCCGTTCTCGATAGAACCGAAAAGAACGGCCTTGCCCTCATCTTTAAGCCGCTGGATATGCTCTTTAAAGGTCAATAATGGCATATTCATAAAGGCTTTTGCAAATGAGGTTCGCAAACCGGTTGTACCCGAAATTCTCACCTTAATTTCCAGCGTTTCTTCATCGGTTATGCCATCCAATAGTCTAAATGATTCCAACGCTTCGGGATCGGAACGCCGCTTCCGAACGGGCACCGGGTCCAGAACGGCTCCCCCGCCGATCGTCTCCTGCGGCGAATACCGCCTCAACACAAACCGATCCGACCGGGTGGCCATAATCTCGTCCTCCAGAACGACCTGGGCATAACAGGTCCCGCCGGGAGTTACGCTGTCCCTGCCGAAGAGTACCAACCGCCCGATGGTCTCATTCGTGCCGATGTGCAGGCGGATGCGCTCGCGATTTTTTAGAAGTGGTGCACCGGGCAAGGTGGCGAACTTAACGTCCAGAATATCCGTAGCCAAAAATGCGTCACGAGCGCATACCCAATCGCCGCGCCGTATCCTCCCGGCCTCCGGTCCAATCAGGTTCATAGCGGCGCGCACGCCCACACCCGCCTCCGGCACGTCCCTACCATGGCTCTGCAATCCCCGCACCCTGACTTCCGATCCCATCGGCATGATCTGCAGCCGCTCCCCGGCCTTGACACGACCCCCCAGCACGGTCCCAGTCACGACGGTGCCGTACCCCTTCACGGTAAAAGCCCGGTCCACCGGACAGCGGAAAACCCCGCTGTCGTTGCGGGATTCCAGGGTCTCGGCATAGGTCAGGATGGCGCCTTTCAGCTCTTCAATTCCCTGCCCGGAGAGAGAATCGCAGCGGAATACGCTCGCATCTTGCTGGAATCGTTCCGGCAGGAGGTCCAGTACTTCCTGTTCGACCAGGTCAAGCCAATCGCTCTTCTGGCCGCCGCTCTTGGTGATCACCACGAACAGGTCGGGAACGCCCAGAAGATCGAGAATGGCCAGATGTTCGCGAGTCTGCGGCATCACCGCGTCGTCCGCCGCCACGATCAGGAGGGCCAGGTCAACGGTGGATACGCCCGCCGTCATGGTCTTGATGAAGCGTTCGTGACCCGGCACGTCGATGATGGTGACATCGTCACTTAAAAAGGCGAACCCGAGTTCGATGGTGATGCCCCGCCGCCTCTCTTCAGCCAGCCGGTCCGTCTCCATGCCGGTCAGAGCCCCCACCAGCGCCGTCTTGCCGTGATCAATGTGGCCGGCAGTGGCCACCACCATATGTCTCGAATGCGAGGGCATCTACAGCGAAGGTTCCACCCGTCCCACCCACCAGGCGCCCTTCAAAACGCCCCAGGGACGGCCGGTGAGTTCCCAGCCTTTAAAGGGACTGTTGATTGACTTGCTGTAAAATTGACCTGTCTCCACCTGCCAGGTCTCCTCGGGATGGAAGACACTCAGTTCCGCGGGCGCACCCTCTTTGATGACCGGCACCGGAAGCCCGACCACGTTTCGAGGCCCCAGACAGAAGAGCCGGACCATCTCCTTCGCCTCGATAATCCCCTTGTTCACGCAGCGGTCCCAGATCAGAGCAACGGCGGTTTCCAGACCCACGATGCCGAACGCCGCTTCGTCGTAGGGGACGACCTTGTCCTCGTAGGGATGAGGAGCGTGATCGGTAGCGATGGCATTTAAGACGCCATGCTTTAAGCTTTCGCTGAGAGCCTGACGGTCCTCCTCTTCCCTCAGCGGTGGCTTCATCTTGGTGTCGGTATCGAAACCGGCAACCGCCTCTTCCGTCAATAACAGGTGATGCGGAGTGACCTCTCCCGTTACCCGCACGCCCCGCTTGACTGCTCCTTCGAATGCCTCCAGCGCTCCCTTCGTGGATATATGCGCCAGGTGCAGGTGTCCGCCGGTGTATTCCGCCAGCATGATGTCGCGCACCGTGGCGACGTCTTCGGATATCCTCGGGATACCAAACAATCCCAGTTTGGTGGACATCTCGCCCTCGTGCATCGAGCCGCTTTGTGTCAGTCTCATATCTTCCGCGTGGCTGATGATGGGCACGTTGACGAGCAGGCTGTACTCCAGCGCCCGTCGCATGATCTCGGCGTCATCTACTGCCGAACCGTCATCCGAAAAGCCGATGGCGCCGGCTTCCCGCAGTTCCACCATCTCAGTCAACTCTTCACCCTCGCGGTTCTTGGTGACGGCGGCGATGGGATAGACCGAAACGGGGAATTCAGCTGCCTGCTGAATCACCCGGCGCACCACCCCGGCGTGATCCAGAGCCGGTTCCGTGTTGGGCATGCAGGCCACTGTCGTAAAACCTCCCGCCGCGGCCGCTTCCTGCCCCGAACGGATGGTTTCGGCGTCCTCGAAGCCCGGCTCGCGCAGGTGCACGTGCAGATCGAAAAAACCCGGGCAGACGATGGCACCCTGCAGGTCCCAGACTTTACCGCCGGATCCGCTCGAACCAACGCTGCTTATCACTCCATTTTCTATGACGAGGTCGCCGGTCTGGTCCAAACCCTGTTCGGGATCCAGCAGACGGGCGCCCTTCAGACAGATCTTCTCCGGTAAACGAATCGGTTCCATGGTTGCCTCACGATACCTCTATATGGGGAGCGGACAGCAGCACTAAAACCGCCATGCGCACGGCCACTCCGTTGGTGACTTGATCCAGGATCACCGAAGCGCCGCTGTCCGCCACGGCGCTCTCGATCTCCACGCCCCGGTTCATGGGTCCGGGGTGCAGGATGACCGGCATCTCCTTCGCCTTCTCCAGCCGCTTACGGGTGATGCCGAAGGTCATGTGGTATTCCCGCAGTGATGGCAGGAAGCCGGACTTCTGCCTCTCCAGTTGCAGCCGCAGCACATTCAGCGCGTCCGCCCAGGAGATCGCCTCGTCGATGTCGTGGCTGACCTTCACCGGCAGTCGGTCCACGTTGCGGGGCATCAGAGTCGGCGGGCCGCAGAGCATCACCTCGGCGCCCAGCGCCGTCAACCCATACAGGTTCGACAGCGCCACCCGGCCGTGGGTGATGTCGCCCACGATAGCCACCTTCAATCCCTTGATGTCGCCGAACTTCTGCCGCAGGGTGAGAATGTCCAGCAGCGCCTGTGTGGGGTGTTCGTGAGCCCCGTCCCCGGCGTTGATCACCACCGAATCTAAACGGTCGGCTAAAAATCCCGGCACACCCGGACACTGGTGCCGCACCACCACCACGTCGATGCGCATCGCTTCGATGTTGCGTGCCGTGTCCAGCAGCGTTTCACCCTTGGCCACGCTCGATCCGCTCTGGCTGAAGTTCACCAGGTCGGCGGAGAGCCGCTTCTCGGCCAGCTCGAAGGA
>JALGZU010000697.1 GCA_025774735.1 candidate division LCP-89 bacterium
TCCCCAACCTCGTAACCGCCGCAAAATGTGTTGCTTTCCTGGGGTTGTCTGCCTTATATTCAGTCGTACTGGATTCTGCTTTGCACCGTCCTTTAAGCTGTCTTGTGTTAGCCCCGGGAGATAAATCCATGAAGAAATGGATGAAGGTCGTTCTCATCGTCATGGGCGTGCTGTTCGTGCTGCTCGTCGTCGCCGCAATAGGCTTGAAAATTTACTTCACCTCCGACCGACTGAAAGCCCTGATCGTCCCCAAACTGGAAGAGGCCACCCGCAGGGATATCGCCGTCGGGCAGATCTCCCTGAAGCTCTTCCCCCACCTGGGGATCGGCATAGAAAACCTCACCGTCTCTGCCCCGCAGAAAATGTCCTTCGATCGCGACCGCCTCCTCGCCCTCGACGAACTCGTCCTCGAAGTCAGCCTGAAACCACTCCTCCGGAAGGAGATCCAGGTCAACCGCATCCTCATCGTCAAACCCGACCTCTACTTAGAAATCAATCAGCGCGGGGGAGCCAACTTCGCCATGCCGGATGATGCGCGGGAGAGAGAAACTCCCGCCGTCTTCTTATCGAACGTCCAACTGGTCGACGGGCGCATCGAATACGTGGACAGGAGTTCGGACCGCCGCCTGCTCATCGAAGATCTCGATCACACCATGAGCGCCACCGTGGCCGACGGCGGAGCAACCTTCTTCACCGAGGGCAACACCGCCATCGAAGGTATCAGCTTCGGATCGCAGAACAGCTTCATGATCGCCAATCTGCCCCTCTCCAGCTACCAGAAGTTGACCCTTCAGTCGCAGGAGGGAATCCTCACTCTGGATGCCATCCGCTTTGCCGTCAAGGACATCTCCCTCGATATCCAGGGCAGCATCTCAAACCTGAACACACAGCCCGATCTGGACCTGGCCATCCAGTCCTCCCGAGCGGACGTGGAACAGCTCCTCTCCCTGCTGCCCCCCGACCTGCCCTGCCCGAAGTCAAGGGCTCCTTCAACGTGGACGACGCCACCCTCCAGTACGCCGGTCTCCCCAAAGCCATCACCGGTATCGCCGTCTCCGGAAATTTCAAACAGCCCGCCTCCGGCAAACGCGGCCGCGGCGCTGGCCGCCTTGATATCGACAAAATGTCCGCCGCCTTCGGGTCCGGAACCGTGACCGGCAAACTGAGTATCTCCAATTTCGCCAATCCCAACCTTACGGCGCAGTTCAAGGGAAGCGTGAACCTGGCCGAAATCAAGGATTACTATCCCCTTGAAGAGGGAACCGATCTCAGCGGAGTCCTGAGAACCGATGTCGCCCTGAAGGGCAGGGCGATGAAGCCGGAGACTATCCAGGCTCAGGGCCGCATCGACTTCAGGGACGTCTCCATCAGGTCGCCCGCCACGCAAAATCCGCTGGATGAGCTGAACGGCGGCATCACTTTCAACAACGACCTCATCGAGGCTCAGCGTATCTTCTGCCGCATCGGCCGCTCCGATATGGCCCTGCAGCTCAAGCTGAATAACTATCTCTCGCTCATCCTGCCCGAAAAGAAAACGTCCGCAAAACCCGCCGCCCGGGTAATCCTGACCTCCAATCTGCTGCGCACCGAAGACCTCTTGCCCCCGCAGAAACCGGAGCAAACGGGTGGTGATCAGCCCGCGTCGCCCCCGCCTATTCTGCCCGGCATCGACGTCGACGCCAACGTGACCATCAAAAAACTGGTCACCGGCAAGTTCGAATTTGACGATGCGAAAGGCAAAGTGCGTATCCGCGACGGCGTCATCGACCTGCAGAATCTCTCCCTCCGGGCCTTTGGCGGTGCCCTGACGACCCGCGGCAAACTCGCCCTGAATCCCGAAGGGAACAATACTTTCGATCTCAATCTGGACATCAACAGCGTCCAGGCCAACGCGCTGCTCTCCAACTTCACTACTTTCGGATCGCATCTCTTCGGATCCTTCTCCCTGAAGGGAGCCATGTCCGGTGCCCTGAACGATACCCTCGGTTTGAATCCCGAAACCCTGGCTGGAAACGGTTCGGTAACCGTCAGCCGCGGCAAGCTCGTCGGCTATCCCCTGACGTCCGCCCTGGCCTCCTATACCGGCATCACCCAGTTCAGAGAGGTCAACTTCAAAAACTGGACCGACACCTTCACCATCGCCGACGGCAGAATCCAGTTCGGTGAGATGAAAATCGACGCCGGGAACGCCGACTTCGTGGTGAATGGATCGCAGGGATTGGACGGATCCCTGGACTACAAGATGCTGGTCAAACTGCCCCCCAACCTGACCGACCAGTTGAAAGTGCAGGGGCTGGCCGCCGACCTGGTCGGCTTCCTGAAGGATAAGGATGGCCGCATCAATCTGAATTTCCTGGTGAAGGGCACCTCGCTGAATCCCCGCATTGCCCTCGACCAGCAGCAGATTGAGGATGCCGCGAAGAAGGCCCTTGAAGCGCAGGCGCAGGAAGAGCTGAAGAA
>JALGZU010000157.1 GCA_025774735.1 candidate division LCP-89 bacterium
CGACTGCATTGCTACGGGGCGGGATTACAACGGCGGCGGGGCAAGGTACAACTCATCATATATCCAGGGGGTGGGTCTGGGCAGCCTCACCGATTCACTGGCGGCGCTGAAGCAGCACGTTTTCGAGCGGCAGAGTTTCAGCCTGGCGGTTCTATTGGATGCGCTGAAGTCGGACTTCGAAGGCCGGGAGGAGATGCGGGAGAACCTGATCAACGATTCTCCCAAGTACGGCAACGACGACGATTACGCCGATGACATCATGCGACGCGTATTCGAGCGGTTTTTCGCGGCGGTGGACGGGCGGCCGAACACGAAGGGGGGTCATTTCCGCATCAATTTACTGCCCACGACGGTGCACGTCTATTTCGGCAGCGTGGTGGGGGCCATGCCGGATGGCAAGCGGGACGGCGAGCCTCTGGCGGAAGGAATCAGCCCGGTGCAGGGGCGAGACGTGAACGGTCCCACGGCGGTGCTCAAATCGGCATCGAAGATCGACCACATCCGCACCGGCGGGACCCTGCTGAACCAGAAATTCACTCCACAGGTGCTGGCCACGGACGAGAGCCTGGACAAGCTGGTTCACCTGATCCGCGCCTACTTCGCCCTGGACGGGCATCACATCCAGTTCAACGTGGTGACGGCGGAGACGCTGCGGAAGGCTCAGCAGCAGCCGGAGAAGTACCGGGATCTGATCGTACGGGTAGCCGGGTACAGCGATTATTTCGTGGACCTGGGGGAGGATCTCCAGAACGAGATCATCCGGCGGACGGAGCAGGCGTTCAATTAGCCGGGCCGGAGTAGAACTCAAACGGCAGCCCATAGGGCAGCGTAAATACTTAAAGGCTATTCGCCGTAATTGCCGGTATTTTGCAAGAAATAACAGGACCCTATTCTAAACAGAGAGGCATGCTATCTATGGCTACCGGGGAATCTCTGGCAAATCAAGCGACTGTTATGAGGTAAGACGGGACATACGATGAGGTAAAAAGGCGAATCTATGAGATCACGGATACTTCTGAGCACCCTGGCGTGGCTCTGCATAGCATTTCCATACGGAGAACTCAAAAGCGACCCTCTGAAAATCGTTCATTTCGACGTCGGTAAAGGCGACGCCACCCTGATTATATCTCCATCCGGCACGACCTTCCTGGTGGACGCCGGCAGCGAGACCTTCGGCGGAGATTCGGCGGCAGCACTGATCGGCAGCTACCTGGCCGAGGAGGGGATCGACAGTCTCACCTACAGTTTAGCCACACACTTCCACGACGATCACATCAACGGCTTCACCACCCTATACGATACGTACGGTTATCAGCCCCAGGCCGCCTTCGACCGTGGCTCACCGGGGATCGATACGCTCTGGTATAATTGCAGTTCGTATCCAGCTTACATCGACTACGTGGAGAGCGAGTCGATCCGGGAAATCGTGGAGGCGGGTGATTTTATCGACCTGGGGGGCGGCGTGATTCTGACCGCCGTCTATACGAACGGCCATTTCATGAACGGCCGGATCGATCTTCTGCGGCCCCGGCACCAGTTCGAGAACGCGCGCAGCATCTGTCTCTTACTGGAATACGCTAACTTCCGCTACGTGGTGGGGGGGGACCTGATCGGATCCGGGGACGAGTTCTGGGACAAGGAGACGCCCACAGCGGGAATGATCGGTGACGTCGACGTCTTCCAGTTGGATCATCACGGGGGGAGCTCTTCAACCAACGAGAACTGGCTGGACGTACTCCGACCGGAGGCCGGCGTGGTTTCCAGCGACAGCGTCATGGTCAAGCAGGTGGTCCTCGACCGGATTGACGCCTGCGAAACCATGGAGGTTCTCTACCATACTGAATATACCAACCACCAGGGGGCGAAATCGTGCATCGTAGGCGGCAACGTCATCCTGGAGACCGATGGCCTGGGGTACTACACCGTAGACGGTGACACTTTTACGATAGCGGAGAGCCCCCCAGTTTCGGTGACGGTTACGCCGGATCCGCAGTACGTCATCGTACCCCCTGGCGGCGGCAGCTTCGAGTTCGACATCGAGTTGATCAACAACAGTGCCGATACGGTCATCTTCGACTACTGGACCGCCTGGCATCGTTCAGGCCGATGGCGGCTCGGTCAGGCGGCGGAACGGGACACTCTGGCGGCGGGTGAGACGCTCGTAGTAGAGTGGGAGGACGACCTGCTCGAAAGCCGCGTGTACGGGAACTATATTTACGAAGCGCGGGTGGGGATTTTCCCCGGGGAAATCTGGGACAGCCACTGTTTCAGCGTCTGGAAGGACACTACCGACGTTGGGGATTCGGGGGGCGATCCCGGCGGGGCGATTATACAATCAAGCGGGGATGAGACGGCAGGTTCCCGTGCGGCAGATGGAGAGGTTATTCTCACGACGTCTCCCAATCCATTCAATCCGGTGACGACGATCAATTTCGATTTGAATAATGCAGGTATCGTCAACCTGGCAGTCTATGATATCAGAGGATGCCTGATTGCCGATTTAGTCAACGGACACCTTGATGCCGGGGAGCACCGGATCGATTTCGACGGATCGGGGCTGGTATCGGGGATATACATTTACATCCTGCGTGCGGGGGATTTCGCCAGCTGCGGGAAGCTGGTTTTGATGAAGTGACAATGCGAGGTGTATGATATAAAGGACGCAACGTCGGATTCGGGGAATCCGACCTACACTGGCTTCGCGATCTTGCGCGGCTAAAAAACGAGGTAAAAAAAGTGATCCCAATTTTTCGGGATCGCTTTTTTTATAATCCCCCTTGGTCCCCCTTTAGAAAAGGGGGAAACGCGACGGGTAGGGGCGATCCCGAGGTTTCGGGATCGCCTTTTTTATGGACTTCAGGACTTTGCGGGACGGATAATAACGCTTAACGGACACAATATTTTGCCTGTAAAATATTGCGCTTGATTGTTCAGACCAGGATCGTTATCTTGTCTTTAGGGCAGGGGATCAACCAGGGGCTGTAGATCAGGCCGGGAGTATCGTCATGCGGTGTTTTATACGTGTACTACTGGTGTTCGTCATGGCGGCAGTGGGTCAGTCGGAGACGCTGCTGGTCAGGGTCGATCTTGGAGGTGCGAATGAGGCTGCGACATTTTATGAAAGAGGGTATCGCGTTCTTCACGATGAATTGCCAGGTGTGGTGGACCTAATCGTCGATGAAGCCGAATACCGGGAATTATTGGAGAGGGATTACGAGATTAAAATTTTGATGCCTTATGAGCATGCCGATGGTCTCGACATCGATCCGGAGTATCACACCTACGAGGAGTTAACGGTGGAGATGCAGGCGTTAGCGTCCCAGTATCCGAGCATCTGCCGGCTGGATTCCATCGGCCGGGCGACGGCGTTTCCGCGGACGATCTGGTGCATGAAACTGTCGGACAACGCCGAGACGGAAGAGGACGAGATGGCGGTCTTCTACTTCGGGACTCATCATGGCGCCGAACCGATGGGGTGCGAGACGGCTCTTTACATGATCGATCATTTTTTAACTAATTACGGGAGCGATCCACAGATTACTACCTGGATGGATAATTACGAGATTTTCATCGTCCCCCTGGTGAACCCGGATGGTCACCATGCGGTGGTTTCGGATTATCACCTCTGCTGGCGCAAGAATGCCCGCGACCTGAACCGCAACGGAGTCTATTACGAATACCGGGGATCGGGCGGCTGGGACGATATCACGGAAGGGGTGGATTTGAACCGGAATTACGACTATTACTGGTCTACCGGAGGACCTTCGGATCCGCGCAGCAACAATTATATCGGTCCGGCGGCGTTTTCGGAGAGGGAGCTGCAGGCGATTCGGGATCTGGGTTATGCCCAGCACTTCGTCTGCGGCATCTCTTTTCACAGTTACGGAGAGATCGTACTCTACCCGTGGTACGGTCCTCCTCTGACGCCAGACCATGCGGCGTACACGGACATGGCACAGGTATTGGCGAGAGGATTCGTCGCCGATTCCGGAGGCACATACGATTACGATTTAGCCTGGGGGCAGAGCGGTCAGTGCCGGAACTGGTTCTACGCGGTCCTGGGAGCGTTCGGCTTCTGTGTCGAGCTTAATCCGACGGGTATCACCATCTGCCCGGGATTGGAGTTAGCCGAGCGAAACCAGCGGTACATGGAGGGCGCAGTTTATCTTTTCGAACGACTGTCCGGACCCGGCATCACGGGTCATGTGACGGATTTTGAGACAGGATTGCCCCTGGCTGCGAACGTGGAAGTCGTGGGGCTGACGAGTGACCAGGTCCGACCGCGTTATGCCGATCCGCTGTACGGCCGCTTCACTCGTTTCCTACTGCCGGGTACGTACACATTGCAGGTTTTGTATCCGGGATACATCTCGCAACAGATCGAGCACGTGACCGTTGGGGAAGGTATGACGGAACTGGTGATCGAGATGGTAGCCACCGGGAGCGACGATGCGGAAGCGCCAGGGAGCGGACGGGAAAACCTATTTGAAGTCGAACGCCTTGAGATAGAGGGCCTGAGTGCAAGTTTCAGCTTTGACCTGCCGGTTGCCGGGGTGTTGAAATTGCAGGTCTACAACCTGCTGGGGCAGCGTGTGGGGATGCGTTCATTCGGCCACCTGGGGACGGGAGTTCACCAGATTGGCATTGATCTGCCAGCCCTTGCGGCGGGGGTGTACCTGTACCGTCTGGAGGCGGGAAAGTTTACGGCATCAGGGAAGATGGTTCTAATGAAGTAGATGGTGAAAACATAGGGCGTGGAAACCACGCCCCTATATCCGATCAACCGTAGGGCGGGGGTGCTTCCCCCGCCTTTTTTTAATCCCCCTTGGTCCCCCTTTAGAAAAGGGGGAAACTTTAAAGTTTTTAGCGTAAGGTCTCCAGTTCGGTCAGGACCGCTAAGGGCAAGGCCTGGCGCAACGGAAACAAGGAATGAGGGGAAAGTAAAAGGGGATACAGATCCAAGTTCTATTAGCTTCTCTGGATTCCTGCGTCCGCAGGAATGACAAGGGCGGGGGACAAGCCCCCGCGCTAGGTAATGAATAATTAAAAGCGGAAAATAATCCCCCTTAGTCCCCCTTTAGAAAAGGGGGAAACGCGACGGGTAGGGGCGATCCCGAGGTTCGGGGTCGCCCTATTTTTGTCAATAAAAATATAATTGGTCTGGCGGCTAATTAATACTTGATTTTCGGGATGGATTTATTATATTATTAAAGATAGATTTGGATTTTTATAAGGAGGATCGATCATGATCCGTTTATCAGCCTATACCAAGCCTGTCTTAACCGGTTTACTTGTCCTGTTCTTCCTGTCGAGCGTCGCCGTAGCGACGGACCTGCCGGACAAGCGGGCGCGATTCCTGGAGAAGATCAAGCATCTGCCTCCGGCCCTGGGGCCGACGGACGATCCGCCTCCGCCTCCGGTGATCGCGGTGGCGGAATGGGAGCCGATGACGGGGGTACTGGTCAACTACGAATATCCCGGCGGCCTGCTCATCCCTCTGCACCTGGTGAGGGAGATGGCCGAGGACATCGAAGTGATGACAGTCGTGAGAGATGAGCGGAGGATGCAGCAGGCACTCGAACTCTATGTCGAGGCGGGCGTGGATACATCGAACTGCACCTTCCTTTTCACGGGGACGACCAACGGTCCTTACACGCGCGATTACGGCCCCTGGTACATCATCAACGGCAACGACGAGCTGGGGATCAACGATAACGTTTACACGCCGGCCGGCAATCCGGACGACCTGGTCAACCAGTTTTTGGGGGACTCACTGGGAATTCCCGTTTACCAGAGCGGGTTGAACGCGGACGGCGGGAACTGGATGACTGACGGGATGGGGATCGCCATGACCACAAATTACACCTACTGGGGCAACCGCCCGCTCTCCCATGAAGAGATCGACGGCATCCTGGAGGAATACCTGGGGATCAGCAACCATCTCAACATCAGTATCAGCCCGATTTACGGGCATATCGATACCTTTGCCAAGATGCTCGATCCGGGCCGGATCATGATCATCCAACTGGATCCTCCAAATGCGTCAGTGGAAGCTGCCGCCGAACACATTTCAACCCTGATGAGTTCTTACGGGCGGCCTTACGAAGTCTTCCGCGTTCAGGGATACGGGTATTCCAACACGCTTTTCCTGAACGACAAGGTTCTGGTGCCGCTCTTCGGTGAGGAAACCGACTCGATGGCGGTGGTCGCCTTTCAGGAGGCGATGCCCGGGTATGACGTGCAGGGATTTTACTACAGCTCTTTCACTTCAGGAGACGCGCTGCACTGCCGGACGCACGAGATGGGGGATCCGGGGATGCTCAGGATCGTGCACGTTCCCATCCACGACTGCGAGAACAACGGCAGCGATTACGCACTTGAAGCCGACATCCACCCGTACAGCGGGGAGGCTCTGGTCGGGCCACCGCTGATTATGTGGAAAGTCGAAGGGGGCAGTTACAGCGCCGCCGCGATGACGCAGATGGCGGGTTACACGTACAGTGGTGAAATCCCTCAGCAGCCGGACGGGACGGACATTTACTACTACATTGAAGCGGAGGACTTTTCGGGGAGGCTGGAACATCACCCGTACATCGGGGAGGGGAATCCGCATCACTTCCACGCCGGTCCTGATTACGAAGCGCCGGTGGTGGAATTCAATCCACTCA
>JALGZU010000158.1 GCA_025774735.1 candidate division LCP-89 bacterium
GGACCGCATTCACCACGGCATGTGGAAGTACGTCGATCCCACCCATCCCAAGTACGAGCCCGGCAACCGCTTCGAGCAGTCGATCCTGAATTACTACATCTATCTCGACGAAGAGATCGGCACGCTCCTGGAAAAGGTCGGAGACGAGACCGCGGTGCTGGTGGTTTCGGATCACGGCGCCAAGAAGATGGACGGCGGCATCAACTTCAACGACTGGTTGATCCGGGAAGGGTACTTGGCCGTCAAGCAGATGCCGGAAGGCCTGGCGAATCTGAAGAACGACAACATCGACTGGTCGAAAACCAAAGTCTGGGGATCGGGTGGTTATTATGGCCGCCTCTTCCTGAACGTCAAGGGGCGGGAACCGGAAGGGCAGATCGAGCCGCAGGATTACGAGAGCTTCCGGGATGAACTCATCGCGAAGATAGAAGCCATCACCGATCCGGACGGCGTCAATATCGGTTCGAAGGCTTTCAAGCCGGAAGAGACCTACCCGGTCGTCAACGGGGTGGCCCCGGACCTGATCGTCTACTTCGGTGACCTGAACTGGCGGTCGCTGGGGACCATCGGCAATCCCACCATCTGGTCCTTCGAAAACGACACCGGCCCGGACGACGCCAACCATGCTCAACACGGCCTCTTCATCCTGCACGATCCGAGGAACCCGGGTGATGGCCGTCAGGTTAAAGAAGCTCACGTGATGGATATCGCGCCGACAGTGTTGAAGCTGCTCGACGATCCGATTCCGGATGACTTTGAAGGCAAACCGATCCTATAAAAAAATAACTCACCGAACGTGGGCATTTAATCTGGTATACCTAGAGAAGGGAAATACGAACACAATGACCGAGACGAAAACTGAACGGGGATTTACGGTATGGTTCACCGGCCTGTCCGGTGCGGGTAAAACCACGGTATCGCAACTGGTAGCGAAGAAACTGATCGAACGCGGGAAAAAAGTGGAAGTATTGGACGGGGACGTGGTGCGCCAGAACCTGTCCAAGGGTCTGGGCTTTTCCAAGGAGGACCGCGACATCAACATCCGGCGCATTGGATTTGTCTGTCACCTGCTGTCGCGCAACGGGATCGTGGCTGTGGCCGCGGCCATCAGCCCTTACCGGGCTATCCGCAGAGAGAATCGGAAGCTGATCGGGGATTTCATCGAGGTGCATGCGCACTGCGAAATGGACACCCTGGTAAAACGGGATGCCAAGGGTCTATATAAGAAGGCTCTGGCGGGTGAGATCAAGAACTTCACCGGAATTGACGACCCTTACGAGCCCCCTGATAATGCAGAAGTCATCTTCGATTCGGACAAGGAAACGCCGGAAGAGTCGGCTCAGAAAGTGATCACAAAGATCGAAGAACTGGGATATCTGGAAGCTGCGAAGACCGCATCCGGATACACCAAGGAAGAGGAAGAGAAAATCAACGAACGTCTCAAATCGTTGGGTTATCTCTAAAACACGACACAATTTGACCGCATTCATCCGAGATAGATTCGAATGAAATTTTTCCTGGGAAAAGGAAAAACCAAGCCGCAGCGCCGGGTAACGGTTATCGGCATCGACGGCACGCCGCATTCGTTTTTGAAGAAGCATGTTGAAGCCGGAGATTTTCCGCATCTGCAGCGCATTTTGCAGGGCGGTGAGCTGCAGCGCATGAATTCAGTGCAGCCCTGCATATCATCGGTGGCCTGGTCCACCTTCATGACCGGCACCAATCCGGGCAAGCACCGTATCTTCGGTTTCGTGGACCGCAAACCGAATCCGTTCCAAATTTTCCTGCCCAATTCCAGCCACATAGGTGCGGAAACCCTCTGGGACATTTTTTCCAAAGAAGGCAAGCGTGTGGCCGTAATCAACGTGCCGGTTACCTCCCCCCCGCGAGAAGTCAACGGGCTCCTAATTGGCGGATTCCTCTCTGTGGACGTTCTGAAATGTGCTTACCCGGCGGAGCTTGGAGCCCAGTTGAAGGAGTGGGATTACCGCATCGATGCGGATGCCAACCTGGGCCGCACGAACAAAGAGGCCTTCTTCGATGATCTCTTCGTAACTCTGGAGCGCCGCCTGGAAACGGCCCGCCGCCTCTTCGAGCGCGAACCCTGGGACTACTTCCAGCTGCACGTTATGGAGACCGACCGCATCAACCACTTCCTCTGGGAACACTACGAGAACCAGGATCCGGCTTACTATGGGCGCTTTTTGGACTTCTACCGCAAGGTGGACGAACTGCTGGGCGAATTCTACGACCGGACGGTGGATCAAGCGGAGTTCATCGTGCTGTCGGACCACGGCTTCTGTTCGGTCAAGAAGGAGGTTTACCTTAACCAGTGGCTGGAAGAGAGGGGATATCTACAACTGGGAGGGGAAACCCCCAAGTCCGTCGCCGATATGGAGGCAGGCACGAAGGCGTACAGCCTCATCCCCGGCCGCGTCTTCCTGAACCTTGAGGGGCGGGAAGAGCACGGCAGCGTGTCGTCCGGTGCGCAGGCTGAAGCCCTGAAAGCTGAAATCACAGAAGCGCTGCTGGAGATGACGGACCCCGACGACGGCAACCGCATCGTCGAACAGGTGGTGCGGCGGGAAGAACTGTACAGCGGCGCTTATGCCGATGAAGCCGCCGACCTGATCGCCATTCCCTATGACGGCTACGATCTGAAGGCCAACGTGCGGCAGCCAAAGATCACCAATAAGACTGAGCTGGTGGGGATGCACACCTTCCGGGATGCCGCGCTCTTCATCAAGGATCATCAGATCGGTGCGGACGACCCCGGCATCATCGACCTGGCGCCGACAATCATGACCCTGATGGACATGGAACCGACTTCAAATATGGATGGGAGATCCTTACTTTGAGTTCCGCCGAACCGGGTGACAGCCAGAGCACCGAAAAGGTCCACGTCGACTGCCGCCATTTCCTCGGGGACCGGCCCTGCAAACCCCACAAGGAACGGGGAATTCACTGCGAGGGGTGCAGTGACTACGATGCCATCGAACGGCGAATCCTGATCATCAAACTCGGCGCGGTCGGCGACGTCATCCGAACGACCCCTCTCCTGCATGTACTCGGAGGGAAGGGAGTGCACGTTACCTGGTTGACCGAGACGCCGGAAATTCTGCCGGCTGAGCGGATCGACCGGATTCTGAATCTGGACGCCGCCACTCTCGCATACCTCCAAGCCACTTCTTTCGATGCCCTGTACAATTTGGACAAAGATCTCCAGGCTATCGCCCTCTGCAAGCTGATCGTTGCCAGCGAGAAATTCGGATTTACCATCGACCAGGGTGTCTGCGTTCCCATAGACGACCGGGCCCGGGGGAAATGGCTGACCGGCCTCTTTGACGACCTGAACCGGGAGAATAAATTAAGCTATCTGGAAGAAATCTTCGCCATCTGCGACAAAAAGTTCAAGGGCGAAGATTACATTATCAGACTGGATGATAGTCCGGCGTTCAACCTCGATCTGCCCCGCCCGCTCATCGGTTTGAACACCGGCTGCGGAGCGCGCTGGCCGTCGAGACTGTGGGCGTACGAACACTGGCTGGCTCTCACCCGCATGCTGGTGGAGAATGGCTTCGGAGTGCTGCTTTTAGGCGGACCGGACGAGGATCAGAAGAACCGCAAACTGGCGGGCGCCACGGGAGCCACCTACACGGGCCACTTTCCGCTCAAACAGTTCCTGCACCTGGTCAACGAGGTGGACGTGCTGGTCACCGGTGTCACCATGGCGCTGCATATCGGTATCGGCTTGAAGAAGCGGATCGTGCTGTTCAACAACATCTTCAACCGGCACGAATTCGAGCTGTACGGACTGGGACGGATTCTCGAACCGGACGTAGAGTGCCTGGGCTGCTTCAAACCCGTCTGTGACGACGACTGCATGAACCTCCTGCAATCAACCGAGGCGTTCGAGGCCGTGCTGAAAGAGGTCGAGCTGATCGAGACGGAGTTGCGTCCCGGTAGAGGTGATTGACGATATGGGAAACAGCACGATGCATGCTATGAACAGCAAAAGTTCTTGACTTTGCGGGCAGGCTTTATTAATTTTAGTTTTAGATTTCGAAGCAGGATTTTTCAACGCTGAACAGAGAGAATTTATTCGCCGGAGCCGAAGTGGAGTACCGGGGACGCCCTGTGCTGGTGACCGGCGCGGACGGCTTCGTGGGCTCGCATCTCACGGAGACTTTGGTCGGCTGGGGAGCAACGGTTTATGCTCTGGTGAGACGGCCGCTCGAGAACCTGCGTCATCTCACGCATCTGCGCGATCAAATCGCCTTTCTCAGGACGGAACTCGGTGACGGTGAGCAGGTCTTACGGGAGTTGGAAGTGTTACAGGGCGAGGAGGGGATTATCGTCTTCCACCTCGCCGCCGAAGCCCACGTGGGTGATTCCTGGATCGATCCGGACAGGACGCTGCGCTCCAATATCGTCGGAACCCTGAACTTGCTCGAAGCGGTGCGTAAACTGAACCTGAAGCTGCACCGTTTCGATTACGCCGGTTCGTCCGAAGAATACGGCAGTTTCGACGCTTCCAGAGCAGCGGATTACCGCCGTCATGAAAGCGGCAGCATTCTGTTGAATGAGTCGTCGCCGCTGAACCCGAAGAGCGTCTACGCCACCAGCAAGGTGGCAGCCGATTTCCTCTGCCGGAACTACTTCGACGCCTACGGTATTCCGGTGGTGGTGACGCGCATGTTCAATAATTTTGGTCCTCGCCAGAGCCCCCGTTTCATCACGGGTACGGTGATTACACAGGCGTTGGACCGCGTCAAGGTCGAGATCGGCTGGCCTCACGCCCGGCGGGATTTTACTTACATCGAAGACGGCGTGCGCGGTCACCTGCTGGCGGCGATAAATGGCGATCCCGGTCAGGTGTACGTCTTCGGCCAGGGCAGGAACGTTTCCATCGGCGATTGGGCCCGCAAAATCCTCGATCTGGGCGAACAACACGGACACTGGAATCACCGGGAATTGGTGAGCAGAGAAGACAGATACCGTCCCGGCAAAACGGACGAAGCCGATCTTCTGGCCGATTCGTCGCGTCTGCATGAAACCTGCGGCTGGACGCCGGAAGTGACTTGGGAAGAGGGGATTTTGAATTCGATTCGTTGGTACTCGGATAACTGCGCCATCTGGAAAGACATGATAGACTGGGAAACACCCCGATGAATCAAGACAACAAGGCGGAAGCGTTCGAAGTTTCGGTGGTGATGCCCTGCCTGAACGAAGAGATCACGGTGGGGACGTGCATCCGGAAAGCCACGGAGACGATGGAAAAGGCGGGCATCCACGGTGAGGTCGTTATTTCCGACAATGGCTCTACGGACCGATCCGTCGAGATTGCTGAAAGTCTCGGAGCGCGGGTCGTGCACCAACCCGAAAAAGGGTATGGCAACGCCTACATCAAGGGTCTGTCGGAAGCGAAGGGACGTTTCATTGTCATGGCCGACAGCGACGACAGCTACGATTTGACCGACCTGGAACGCTTCATTCAACCCTTGCGCGAGGGCTACGATATGGTCATGGGATCCCGTCTGAAGGGTGAGATCAAGCCCGGGGCCATGTCCGGACTGCACCGTTTCGGCAATCCGATTCTGTCGGGTATCCTCAATGTGATCTACAAAACGGGTATGAGCGACGCTCACTGCGGAATGCGCGCTTTCACGAAAGAGGCGCTCAAAAAGATGCACCTGCAGACGGCGGGGATGGAGTTCGCTTCAGAGATGGTCATCAAGGCCTCCAAGGCGAAGCTGAGGATGACCGAGATTCCCATCACCCTGCACCCGGACGGGCGTTCCAGACCGCCGCACCTGCGCACCTTCAGGGACGGCTGGCGTCATCTCCGCTTTATCCTGATGTACAGCCCCAGGCACCTGTTCGGCTTTTCCGGCACCCTGGTCTCGCTGCTCGGATTGGTATTACTGATTCTCTATTTCCTTCAGTCAGCCGACCTGCCTTCCGGAATACTGGGTGGAGTACTAACCCTGACAGGCTGGGCGATCACACGCTTCGGTTTTTACGCCCGGGCGCACCAGTTCACGCTGGAATTCCCCGACTGGGACCTCCCTTTGCAACGGTTCTTCGAACGTTTCAGCCTGGAGAAGAGCCTGATCCTCGGCGCGATCCGAACGACTATCGGAGTGATTATACTGGTTTCGGCCTATCAATTCCCCGCAATCTTCTTCGAGCGCTTGTTCCTGCTGGGGACGCTGGTGTCAGGATTCGGCTTGATGACCATATTCGATGCGTTTTTAACGCGCATATTACAGTTCGAAGGACTGAAATAACCTGGGGTTAATTTGGGCAACCGAATAGTCCCGATTGTCGTACTTGTTCTTTTACAGTTAGGGTGCCTATCGACCCGCCGGGGTGTCGCGGCGGTGTGGGAAACTCTGCCGCCGGATCACTGGGCGTACCAGGAGATCGCCTGGCTGCAGGCGGCGGGTTGCCTCCAGGATTTGAATCCAACCGACCGGCCCTACACCCGCGGTCAGATCGCTGCTGCTCTGGATTCCGGCGAGAAGCCGCGGCAGAACCGTCTCAGCGAACGTTACGATCTACTTCTCCGTGAATTTGAAAATGAGCTGAACCAACCGGCTGGCTGGAGGGGATTTGTCGGCGGGCGGGCATCACTCGGATTCGACG
>JALGZU010000159.1 GCA_025774735.1 candidate division LCP-89 bacterium
GCCAACCGTAGTTGAGGTACCAATGCTCAATCGACTGAAGAATCTACTCACCCAGCCTCTTCCAGAGATCGAAAAAGGCAGCGAAAGAAATGTGATCGGTTTAACTCTGGCGGTTTGTGTGGTATTGATGGAGATCGCTCAGGCGGACGACGAGTTCACCGACGATGAGCGCGATCACGTGGTGGAGACTCTGAAAGTGCGCTTCACTCTATCAACTGAAGAGGCGGAGGAGCTGATCCTTGACGCGGAACAGGCACGGGAGGAGAGCCTCGACCTGTGGCGCTTCACCAACCGGGTCAACGAGGCGCTGGATAAGGAGCAGAAGCAAAAGGTGCTGTTGGAGGTCTGGCGGGTCATCTACGCCGATGGTACTCTGGACTCCCACGAGGATTATTTGGTGCACAAACTGGCGCGCCTCTTTAACCTGCAGCACTCGGATCTGATTGAGGCGAAGGCTTCTTGAGAGGCAATGATAGGAGACATAATTATTATGGGAGGATATTATGCGATGCAAACCATTGTTAATAATCACTTGCGTTTTTCTTGCCTTGAATCTGCCCGGAGATTGCAGCGCCCAATCCGAAGATTGGGAAAATGAAGCAGGCTTCTGGTATGATACTGAGGGTAATCGCCTCACAATCGAGGAGTTGGATGAGATTTTGGCTAGACACCACGCCTGGGTTCAAGACGTTGGCCGGTTAGCGGCAACGTTTCAGGAGGAATATGACTTAGAGTATATGGATCTCAACGTTCTCTTGTTTTTCATCGATAATCCGGAAGGATTGCGCATGGAATTGTCCAGTACGAATGAACATGATTCAGCAATTATGGAATGGTGGGAGGCGCTGCGGCGAGACGACCGTCATGCTGACTTTTCCGAATTCAGTTTGCAGGGCATCAATTTAGCTAAAAGAAACCTCGCTGGTGCTAAGTTAACTGGTACGGACTTGCGTGGAGCGAATTTAAGAGAAACTAATTTTGAAAGAGCTAAATTGACCGAGGCAAAACTTAATGGAATAGACGCGGCCGCCATAAACCTCACCGGAGCCAATTTGACGAACGCTGAACTGATGGGGGCGTCTTTTTGGGAAGCACGCTTAAAGATGGCGAATTTCTCCGGTGCGAAACTGCAGGGAGCCAATTTTATCGAAACCGATTTGACTAATGCGGTGTTTGGCAATGCGGATTTGAATTCCGTTATATTTGAACCATGTTCCTTATCCAGTTCTTCCAATATTGCGCTGGCTGCAAATCTTGACCGCCTGACTTATGAAAAAAATCCCCATGCACTTGTTGAGTTAAAAAAGTCTTTCTTTGCTCTGGGATTTATTTCCCAGAGTAAAAGAGTAAATGCGGCTTTACAGAGGAAAAACCAGACCACCCTCGAGTTTGTCTTATATGATTTAACCTGCGAGTGGGGATCAAACCATCGTCGTCCGCTTGTACTACTGGCGATAAGTTGGTTTCTGTTTGGCGTTTTATACTGGATGTTTGCGAAAAAGCGATACGCCGAATCGAACAGGTATATCTTAGCCTCTGAAAAGGGTCTTGGCAAAGAGCTTGATAAAGAGCCAGGTGACTGGAAAGATCTTAGAGGATTTTGGTTAAAAGTCGGAGTTGCTTTTCTCTTCAGCCTTCAGCGCGCCCTGCGCATCGGCTTCCGCGAGATCAGCCCCAACCACTGGCTGATGATGCTTTTGCCCCCCGATTTTGAGCTCAAATCCCGCGGCTGGCCGCGCTTTGTGTCGGGAGTTCAATCGCTGCTGTCTGTGGCCTTAATCGTTCTATCGCTGCTGAGCTACTTCGGGCGGCCGTTTGCGTTCTAAAAAGAAAGGGGGTATCTACCCAGCTGCCAATCTGCTCCTGGCTTGTTATTCTAATTCCGGCGGCAGAAAACACCTAAGTCTGATGCACAGCACGGGACCACTTTTTCAGCGCATCAGAGAATACTGCAGTTATTACCGTTCACAGAAGGAGTCGTATCATGCAACACGTTCAGAACAAGCTCAAATTATTCATGGGCCCGGATGGTCCGATCAACGGTCCGGATGATCTCGGCAAGGCAATCGTTGATTTCATCAAGGGAGCGCAGAAATCGTTAGACATCGCCGTACAGGAACTCGATTCATGGAAAATCGCCGATGCAATCCTTTCTGTGAAAGCAAAAGGCGTGCGAGTGCGCATCGCCCTCGAGTCCGACTATCTAAAAGCCAAGAAAAGGAGACCGGAGCCCAAACTGCCAGGCGGATCTCACGAGCCCAATCGCGCCATACAAGATGCACTGTTGAGATCAGCCATCTGGGTTCGGTCCGATTTTAATCCGAAAATTTTCCACCAGAAGTTCGTCATTCGAGATCGAAAGTCCGTGCTCACCGGTTCGACAAATTTTACCGATACCGGCATCAGCAAAAACCTCAACCACGTGGTCATCGTCCATGATGAAGCAGTAGCGAAAGCATATCAGCGAGAGTTCGATGAGATCCGCAAAGGACAGTTCGGGATCGTCAGCATCAAGCAGGGCGATGCCCCTACCACTCACCAGGTTGCCGGAGTGCCCATCCGCATCGCTTTCGCCCCGGATCACAGCCCGGAGATGGAAATCATGAAGCAGATGCTCAAGGCAAAACGTCGGGTCGACTTCGCCATCTTCACATTTTCAACCTCTTCGGGTATCGATGATACCATGATCAAGTTGAGTCAGCTTAATTTACCCGTTCGAGGTATCATTGATGCGAGGGTTGCAAATCAAAAGTGGGCAGCTTCTCGCCCGGTGCGCAACGCCGGAGCGGAAATGTACAAAATCAAGCGGGGGAGCAGAGTTGGCAAGCTCCATCATAAACTGATGGTGATCGACAAGCAGGTACTCGTCGTGGGCAGTTTTAACTACACAGGCCCGGCCAACAAAGTAAACGACGAAAATATCATGATCATAGGCAAACTGGACGATCAACAAAGTCAAGCTTCCATTAACGCACAGAAGAGTCTGGCGAAATATGCGTTTGATGAAATCGACCGGATCATTCATGAAGACGGGGATGCCATGTAAAAGGGTGAGATTGGCTCATCCGTCTAACAACCTCTAAGGCTGTAAGATAAGGCAATATGTTTCCATCTATTGAAATCGACAACCTCACCATCCAATTCGACGGTAAGAGTGTCCTTTCGGGATTCTCGTTGCAATTGGAATCAGGTCAGAAGGCGACGCTGACGGGGCGGTCCGGGTAGGGCATATCGACCGTTCTGCGCTGCATCCTGGGTTTCGTGGTGCCCGATGAAGGGGAGATTCACATCCTTTGGGGTCCTCGACAGGGAGATATTCAGATCGAAATCTATTTAAGGCTGGACTGATACTCAAATCTGATAACGAATATGGGATATCAACTGATGACAGTTTGGGCCAGCCGTATCAGGTCGCTGGCGAATTTTCTGCGCCGGCAGGGGATAGGGCGCGGTGACCGCATCTCAATCCTCGACGTAAACTCCCTCGCTTTCTTTGAGGCCTATTACGCCGCCGCTGGTCTCGGAGCCATACTGAATCCGATCAATTACCGTCTCTCGGTACGCGAACTCACCTTCATCCTGAACGATGCCGGATCCCGCTGGTTGTTGGCATCACCGCATCTCAGCGGTCAGGTAAACGAGATTAACAATGAGAAAACTCCGCTCGAAGGGATTCTCTGGCTGGACAGAAAATCCGAGATCGACACGGGTATCGAACAGGCCGAATACGGCGATGCCCTCGGAGAAGCAGATACTTTTTCCCCGGTGGATATCGGATTCGAAGCTCCGGCGCATCTCTACTATACCAGTGGGACGACGGGAAAACCCAAAGGTGTCGTGCTGACGCACCATAACGTCTGCCGCCATGCAGAAGCCGCCGTTGAAGAGTTGGAGATTAATGCTGCCGACGTATGGGGGCACATCGCCCCGATGTTTCACCTGGCGGACGCCTGGGCGGTCTTCGCCTTCACCCTTGCCGGAAGCCGGCATCTCATTCTACCGACCTTCGACGCCGCAGCAGCCCTGGAGTTGATCGAGGCCGAAAAGATGACCATCAGCAATCTAATCCCCACCATGCTGAACCTGATGGTCAACCGTCCCGATATTCATGAATACGATCTATCCAGTCTCAGGGTCATACTTAGCAGTGGCGCTCCCATCGCTCCGGAAGTCGTGCTCAAGATCGTTGAAAAATTCCGCTGCGATTACGTTCAGACCTACGGCATGACGGAAACCAGCCCTTATCTGGCGCTGAGTGTCCTGAACCGTCACCTCAAACAGCTTCCGGCTGACCAGCAATTGGCCTATAAAGCTCGAACGGGACGTCCTTTCAAGACGATCGATATGCGGGTGATGCGGGATGATGGTCAACACGAGGTCGAAGCAAACGACGAGGAAGTGGGGGAAATATGGGTGCGGGGCGAAACGGTGATGCCGGGATACTGGAACCTGCCTGAAGAGACTCTGGAAGCGTTCACAGACGGCTGGTTTCGCACGGGTGATTTGGCGGTGATCGACCAGGAAGGTTACGTAAACATCGTGGATCGCAAGAAGGATATGATCATCAGCGGTGGGGAGAATATTTACTCCATCGAAGTGGAAAGTGTGCTCTATGAACACCCAAAGGTTATGGAAGCGGCGGTGATCGGCGTTCCCGATGACATCTGGGGTGAAATGGTTCATGCCTACGTGGTTTTAAAACCTGGAGCTCACGCGGACGAGGTGGAATTGCTTGAATTCTGCAGGGAGATGTTGACCACCTTTAAGGTACCGCAGTCGATTGAATTCCTGTCCGCACTACCCAAAACCGGGTCGGGTAAGATCTTCAAGAAAGCGTTGAAAGAACAATACGAGAAACGTTGATCGCCTGGATCCCACCTTCTCCTGAAAGAAGTCCTTTCATCCGGCCGAACAAGGCACTCGCCATCACTTTACTTGATTTTGTCAATTAATTTGCCTATATTTACCTGATACTTTTCGTACCTGAGAGTACAATCGCGAACGTTTCCGGAGTAGTGAATGAAAAGAATCATAGGATGGGCGGTTGCATTGGCCGTACTGGCTCTAGCCTCCGGTTCCGCCCCACATGCAGGTGAGAAGGAGTTTAAGTATCGATCCCCTGAGCAGATCGAAAGTGCTATGAAGCTGTTGGCGAAGGAGCATAAGAATACCGCACAGCTTCATCAAATCGGGCAAACGCCCGGTGGATGGACCGTTTCCGTGCTACAGATCGGCGAGGGAGGGGAAAGGATACCTGCAGTGCTGGTCGTGGCCAACATGGAAGGCAACTGTCCCCAGGCGAGTGAAGCGGCACTGGAACTTTCGAGGTTGCTCCTGACTGAATGGCAGGCCGAACTCGAGACGCGTTGCTGGTACATCGTGCCGCTCGGCAATCCAGACGGCCATGCGCGTTATTTCCACCAGCCCCTCGGTGAAAATTTTCTAAACGAAAAGCCGGTCAATGCCGACAATGACGACGCGGTTGATGAGGACGGTCCGGACGATTTGAACGGAGACGGCTACATCACCACTATGCGCCAGGTCCACCCGGAGGGGAGGTGGCTCCCGGTCGAAGGAAATCCCCTGCTCATGAAAAGAGCAGACGCGGCGAAGGGCGAAAAGGGCGTGTACCGTCTGTTCAGCGAAGGTCTGGACGATGACGGTGACGGGAGGTACAATGAGGACGGCCCGGGCGGTGTGAATCCCGGTCACAACTTCCCCCACAACTTCGAACACTATACTTCGACGGACGGCCTCTGGGCCGCCAGCGAAGTCGAGTCCCGCGCTATTATGAGATTCGCCTTCGATCATCCGGAAATCGCCCTGGTGCTGACCTTTGGTCGCAGCAACAGCCTCCTGACCGTTCCCCAAAATAGGAAAAAAGCAGGATTAACCGGCGGAAAATACAAGGTGCCCGAGAGGTATGCCGAGAGGTTGGGTCTGGAACCCGACACGGAATTACCCCTCACCGAGATCACCGATCTCTTCCGCGACATGTGGGGAAATCCTGACCTGACCGAAGAGAGGGTCCTGATGATTCTGGGCGCTGGAGCGGCTGTAAATCCGGACAAGAAAGACCTCCCTTACTGGAAGGAGATCAGCGAGCGGTATAACAATTTTCTGAAAGAAGCGGGACTGGACGGTGAGCGTCTTGATCCGCCCGGTTTCTGTGACGGGTCTATTGAAGAATGGGCTTATTACCATTATGGCGTACCCAGCTTCAGTCTGGATTTCTGGACCGTGCCGGTCGTGAAAAAGAAAGTGGACGACGCGGATACGACGCTATCACCCGAAGCCATCCAGAAGATGTCCAACGAGGATTTCATCCAGCTTGGTGAGGAGAAGATCGACGAACTCCTGGTAGCGGGAGGTATCTCCGAGCATCTATCGGGGGTAAAAGTTGTCGAAGGATTGAAGAGTGGAAAAATGACGACAAAGAGGATAGCCGCGATGTTGCGGCGCGCCGAAAAGGATGAAGATGACGGTGTAGACGATGCTGAAAAGACCCTCTATGCCTATAATCAGGATGCTTTCTTACCCTGGCAGAGTTTCAATCATCCCACGCTGGGGGATGTAGAAATCGGTGGGAAGGTTCCCTACAGCGATCTGATGTCTCCCGCAGATGAAGCTGAGGCCGTGGTATCAGGGATGCTTCCCTTCGTACGGGATCTGGTGAATCTTCTGCCCCGGATCAGTATCGAAAAGATAGAATTTGAACGAAAAGAAACCGACCTATGGAAATTGGACGTTTGGGTAGCAAATGGTGGATTTCTCCCATACCCAACCCACCAGGGGAAACGCTGCCGGCGACCGCTGCCGGCGGTCGTGTCAATCGCCGGAGATACCATCGATCTCCTCGAAGGCAGGGATAGACGAATTCTGGGATTGCTGGGGGGGTCAGGCGGATCGCAGAAAGTCAGCTGGCTGGTCCGGGCACCGGAGGGCGATACGATTTCCCTTGAGGTTTCCAGTCCGAGTGCAGGTGGAGAAACGTTGAACGTTACGCTGAGGGAAGGTGGTGATAAATGAAGAATAAACCGGGTGCACTGATCATAACAATCCTCGCAGGTCTATTCCTTCTGGCGAGTATCTCCTCCGGCCAGGCGACTCTAACGTTCGACCATTATTACGATGGTCCCGCCGTGGTTGAGGCCTTGAAAACCCTGCATAAAAAGTACGGTTCCCTCACCGAACTCCGCGTCATCGGGCAGAGCGAAGAGGGGAGAGATATCTGGGTGTTGACCATCAATAATCCCAGGACCGGAACAGACACCGAGAAGCCCGGGATCTATGTCGATGGGGCTATCCACGGCAACGAGATACAGGCCACGGAAGTCTGTCTTTACCTCGCCGGGTATCTGCTGGACAATTACGACAGCATCGAATCCATCCGGGAGCTGGTCGACGAACGGGCCTTCTATATCATCCCCATCGTCAATGCTGACAACCGCTGGCGGTTCTTCTCGGAAGCTTCAGGCTACTTCATGGGCCGATCCGCCCGGGTTCCCTACGATGATGATCGTGATGGATTACTGGACGAGGACGATTACGACGATCTGGACGGCGACGGAGAGATCCTCCAGATGAGAATCCGGGATCCCTTTGGTAACCGCAAAAGCCATCCTGACGATCCCCGGGTCATGGTGAGGGTGAAACCCGGTGAGAAGGGTGAATGGACAATTCTGGGACGTGAAGGCATCGACAACGATGGAGACGGCCGGTTGAACGAAGACCTGCCCGGATACCTCGATATGAATCGCAACTTCGCTTTCCGGTGGCAACCTCCCTACGTTCAGAGAGGGGCGGGCGATTTTCCCATGTCCGCTAAAGCCACCCGGGCGGTTTCAGATTTTATCCTGACCAAACCCAACATCTGCTTCAACTATTCCTTCCATAATTCCGGCGGGATGCTCGTGCGAGGTCCCGGATCGAAACTTGACGGTGTCTATTCCCCTGCCGACGTGAAAGTCTACGATTTCCTGGGCGAAGAGGGTGAAAAGATCATCCCCGGTTACCGCTATATCGTCGGGATGAAGGATATGTACACCACTCACGGTGATTTTGACGGTTGGATGTTCTGCAACCTGGGCATTTACGGCTTCGTTGGGGAATTGTTCATGAGCAGCCAGGAACGGTACCGCAAGCCGGGTGAAAAACAGGATAATGCCGGTGAGTCGGAGAGCCGTTATTACGGTAGAACGCCCCAGGAAGAGCGGCAGAAATTCAACGACGTCGTCAACCAGGGGCAGATGTTTAAGGAGTGGACGGCTTTCGACCACCCCCAGTTCGGCCCGATCGAAATCGGCGGCTGGCGTCCTTTCACAACCCGTATTCCTCCGACCTTTCTGCTCCCCGAAATGGTGCATCGCAATGCTGCGGCCGTCATTTTCACCGCCACCCATTCTCCTGACATCGAATTAGAGGTGATCGAGGTGAAGGATATAGGAGATGATCTACACCGCATCCGAGTGCGAGTTGCCAACACCAGTGCTATTCCAACTCTCTCGAACCGGGCGCTACGGTACGATCTTTTCAGGAAGGATATGTTATCATTAAAAGGTCGGGGTATCGAGGTTGTAAGCGGAGGCATCATCGAAGACATTCATTTCGATGAGGTTCGCCCCATCGAACACCGGCCTTGGCGGATTTTCACCAGCGTGCCATCGTTCGGCAAGAGAGACGTGCAATGGATCGTCAAAGGCCGAGGGAAAGCGACGATCGAATTCGATTCGATTAAAGCAAAGAACAGTTCGCTCAAGATCGAACTCTAAGTATCCTTACATTGGCGGGATTTCGTCCGAATTACTGCACTGGATACTATCAACTTTGCAGGGCATCCTGCATGAAAATAAATGGCTTACGGAAATCACCGTAAGCCATTGTAATTATTGGTGCACATAGAGGGAATTGAATCCACAATCAGCTTTACTTCATCAGTACCATTTTCCCACTGGCGCTAAACTCCCCCGCCTCCAGGCTGTAAATGTACACCCCCGAAGACAGACCTGACCCATCGAAAGCCACCTCATGCAATCCGACATCCCGCCAGCCATTGACCAGTTCAGCCACTTGATGTCCAGTTACATCATAGACCATCAGCTTGACGATACTGGCTGCCTGCAACTGAAAACTGAGAACTGTTGTTGGATTGAATGGATTGGGGTAGACATTTACTAATGCGTATTCATCGGGAGTAGCATCTTCTTGGACCATCTGCTCCGTGAACGGTTCACCAAAGCATTCCCAGCCAAAAATATATCCTGAACCATCAACTACTGTCAGTTTCTCGAAATCGAAATGATCTTCATCCCAAACTTCGTCAGGGTAGTTCCCGACATAAGCGTCATAGGTGTACATGCCTGCAGGGGCGCCTCCCGGGACGGCCTGAGTCCTATCCCGATTGGCTGACCAGCTCGCCGGAGCGGTGAAACCGGGTACATTGATGATTGGACCATATTCACTACCGTTGGGCAGAGTCGCCATTGTCCAGATGTCGACGGTTTGTGGATTAGCTCCATTGTTGGCCACTTCGATATTAAAGTCGAAGGATCCACCGGAGGCTGGAATCTGTATCGGTGGGTTATAAGGCGTTAGTGTCACCATGATGTCGGGAGGTGTCGTTTCACCTTCCAGCCGAATCAGCCAGACGTCACTAACATAACCACCGCTAGGAGACCAGGTATCTCCCGTGATGATATACCCGTTGTCACTGGTCTGCTTGACGTCGTTGCCATAATCGTTAGAGGTTCCGCCGATTGTCTGGTCCCATTGATCTGTACCAGAAGCATCGGTTTTGATAATATAGACGTCAGATCCACCAG
>JALGZU010000160.1 GCA_025774735.1 candidate division LCP-89 bacterium
TCAGGATCAAAGATTGGAAAGAAATCCTCGAGCGGCCCCGGGAGTGAACAGGGCTGCTGGAAGGTTAGAACGATGCAGAAACTGGTAGAATACGAAGTCGATGAACGCAAGCAAGTGCTCATCGACGAACTGGATGATAAAGCACTGTTCGACGAGCGCCTGGAGGACTTTTCCCCGCAGGAACTCGTGGAACTGCAGGTGATTTTCTGGAATTACGTCATCGACTTCTCTCTTCTGAGCGGTGAGAAATTCGATCGGCACAATCTGACCGGCCGCATGGAATCCACCTCCAATTACCAGTACAGGGTGGGCTGCAACGAACGGATTGATTACTGCCGGGGGAACATCTGCTTCAACACACATCCCGTCTGCGCGGGGAACAAGCTGAAAGCCCAGATCGGCGTCCTGCGTGAGATACTCATTGAACTTAAACGCTGTCAATAAAGAGGGTTAACGATGCAAGAGTTCTTCCACTCATTCAACCCCGAGGTGAGCGGTTACCTTTTCATGTGGACGATCCTCATCATGTTCGTGGTCATGGTAGCCATCGCCATCGAGCGGGCCTTTTACATCATGGTGCGCTCGAACGTCAATGCCCCCCGCTTCATGGCGGAGGTACGCAAGCTGGTGCTCAACGGGGATTTTAAAAAGGCATTGAGCCTCTGCAAGTCGGCCGGAACCAAGGCGTTGCCCGAGGTGGCCACTGCGGCTCTGACCGAAGCGGACAAGAAGGAGTTCGTCGACTACCGGGCCATCCAGAACGCCGTTGACGAAGCGACCCTGGAGATTATACCCAAGCTGACACTGCGCACCGGCTACCTGGCCATGATCGCCAACGTGGCCACGTTGACAGGACTGCTGGGAACCATCTTCGGCCTGATCAAAGCCTTCACTGCCGTCTCCGTGGCGGGCGCCGAGGCGGCTACCAACCTCGCCGCCGGCATCTCCATCGCCATGATCACCACCTATTTTGGACTGATCACAGCGATTCCGTCGATCATCGTCTACACCATAATCAACACCAAGACGACCAGGATCATCGATGACATCGACGAACACTCGGTGAAGTTGATCCACCTGTTGACCGGGAGCAAGTAAGATGGCCCATCGTCCATCGCGGAAGAAAAAGCGCGCCTTCGAGGAAGCTGAGGCGAATATCACGCCCGTCATGAACCTGATGTGCGTGCTGATTCCCATGCTCCTCTCCACGGCGAAGTTCGTTGATCTGGCGTTGCTCGAGTACAATCCGCCCATCGTGCAAGAGATCGATGAGGCGCGCGGCGAGGATGGGAATCGCGAGGTCGCCGATAAGTTGCTGGAGTTGCGGGTAAATATCACCCTCAGCGGCCTTGAGGTCTCCATCTTTAATGCCGTCGTCGGGCAGGATTTTGCCTTGATTTCGAAGATGCCGGATGAAAGCTATGATTTTGAGGCTTTCAGGGAGAAATTGATCGACATCAAGGAGCGCATCGTCGGGCCGCCGGTATCGCACACCGAGGAGATCGGTGCTGAGACGGGCCGCCTGGAGATCATCAATGAGTACAAATACGCCGACGCGGAGCAGATCCGAATTTCAGCGGTGGGGGATATCCCCTTGCAAACTCTGATTCGCGTCCTCGACGTCAGCCGGGAATACAAGACTTCCGAGGGGCGGTTTCTACCCCTCTTCCCATCGCCGGCGCTGGGACAGTTTCAATAACAGCCTGAGAACGATATGGCCTTTCCACCATCTCATAGCAAGAGACACCGGGAACGGGGCGAATTCAAGTTTCGCATCACCTCGCTGATGGACGTGATGACGATCATGCTCCTCTTCCTGCTGAAAACCTACTCCGTTTCAGGGGCGTTGATGAAGCCGGCACCGGGGGTTGACCTCCCAAGTTCCACGGTGACTCAGGAGCCGGTCAAGGTACTGAGCCTGATCATCTCTCCCGAGGGACTGTTCGAGGACATCTCCATCGATGAGCGCAGATTGATCGAAGCTGTAACCGCCCTGAACGATGAGGAAGCTGTGGAACTGGACAACCTCTCCGCATACCTGCACAAAGTTCAGGAACGCAACCGTTACCTGGGCCGCGCGGAAAAGAGGGTGCTGACCATCCAGGGGGATAAGACCACTCCCTATCGCTGGATTCTCAAAATCATTGATACCTGTTCGGGCGCAGGATTCGAAAAAATAGACTTCGTCGTCTATAAGGAATCCAAGTATCGAGGTTAACGTGAACGACCCCAAAATATTCCCCAGGGAGTTCCAACGGGACTGGTTCGGGGAGTTAGATAAACGATTTTTAGTCATCCTGCTGATTACCCTCGTGATTCACGTCGCCATGGTTCTGCATTTCCAGGGGATTCAATGGGCGCAGATGACCGAGGAGGAGGTCGGGCGCTACCTGGAGGCGATTTACCGCGTGACTCCGGCGACAATCGAACAAGCCTCGAAGCGGGCCACCACCCTTGCCGAACAGGCCGAGGAGATTCCCGAAGAGATTGCGGTCACCGCCGAAGAGGCAGCCAGACCGACCGTGAGGAGACGCAGTTCAAGGGCAGAACTAACTGAAGCTAAAGCGACCCTGATGCAGTCCGCACGCACGGTGGGCATCTTCCGGCTGGCGGGAGCCCGGAGCGGTAGTGAAACATCGACCGGAACCGGAGTTGCCAGAACGCTGAAGTCCGGCGGCGGCCTCGGTGGTGTGGAGATCGGTAAAATCGCCGGCATCGCCACCGGATCGGAGGCGGATAAGGTTGAAAAAGCCAGGGCGGGACAGCGCATCACCGAAGGCACGGGTGGCATTGATATCAGTCAGCTGAGCGTGGCCGAAATCGAGGAACTGTTGGCGGCTTCTACTGTAGCATTGACCGCGCCGCCCGAAGTCGAGGGGTTGGCGGCGAAGAGCGCCGGACGCACGGGCGCATCCATCCGGGTCATCGCCGACAACAACCAGCACCTGGTTAAAGCCTGCTATAACCGCTACAAGCGCAAGGACGTCAATCTCAAGGGTAAGGTGAAAATCGAGTGGAGCATCCTGCCCAGCGGCAAGGTAGATAAAGTGAGAATAGTCAGTTCGGAGTGGTCCAAACCCAGCCTCGGCCGCCGGGTGGAAAAGTGCCTGATCGACGTGGTCTCGACCTGGCTGTTCGATCCAATTCCACCTCAGGCGGGAAAGGTGCGGGCCAGCCAGACCTATATCTTCGATTAAGCTTTAATCCTTAAATATGATCGAAAAGGCAGGGTGATTCCCTGCCTTTTCTGTTTATCCCTTGCCGCTTCCCCGGAGTTCCGCCGCTGTGAGTTTATCCCCGGTTTGCATGTTATACTCTGGATTTAGGAGACCGATGATCCCGGAGCCATCTCCTTTTCCGGGATGATCAGCGCTAGTTCGCCCCCATCTTCAGCCGCCAGCACCATGCCGTTTGATTCGATTCCCCGGATTCGAGCGGGCTCGAGGTTGGCGACGACGACGACGAGTTTCCCGATCAGGTCGTCAGGCTTGTACTGCTGAGCCACGCCGGCGATCAGAGTACGCTCCTCACTACCCAGATCGACTGTGAGCACGAGCAGTTTGTCCGCGTTCGGCGCAGGCTCGGCGCTCACGATCCTGGCCACCTTGAGCTGCAGGCGTTTGAATTCTTCAAAACTGATGCGATTCATTTCCGCCTCCGGTTCGAGAGGAGTTTCTTCCGGGATGTCGAGTTTCACCCGGGGGAAGAGAGACGCTTTCGCCGGTAACGGCTGTCCCTCGGGAATGACCAGATTTTCCGTCAAGCAGGGGCGCTCCGTCGAAGCGAGCCCGAGGTTCTGCAGAAGCTCACCCATTTTACCCGGCATCACCGGGTGAAACAGGCAGGTTGCGTTGGCCAGCGCGTTCAGCGCAAGTCTCAGGAATTCGGCGGTGCCCTCCGGGTCACTCTTTCCCGTTTTCCAGGGCTTAGCAACTTCGATGGCCCGGTTGATTTCCCGCACGAAAGCCATGATTGCATCCAGTGCGGCGTTCAGGCGCAGCTGTTCTATCAGATCGCGCACGCTGGCTCTCAGATCCGTGATGGCTTGATCGGAAAGCTCGGGGAAAGCGCCGTTATCCGGCTTACCGGCCGGAATCTGTCCGGCGCAGAACGTCTGGATCAGCTTCAGCAAGCGGCTGTAAAGATTGCCCAGATCGTTGGCCAGCTCACTATTATAGCGTGAAACCAGGGCGGCTTCGGAGAAGGAAGCGTCCATTCCCAGCGACATCTCCCGCGCCAGGAAGAAGCGGAAGGCGTCCATCCCGTACTTGTCAGCCATGGCGAGGGGCTCCACGACATTGCCGATGGATTTGGACATCTTGGCCTTTTCCGCCAGCCACCACCCGGTGGCGAAGATGGTCTGGGGCAGAGCCATTCCCGCCGCCTTTAGCATGGTGGGCCAGTACACGGCGTGTGTGGTTAAGATATCCTTGCCGATTAAATGGACGCTGGCTGGCCACCAGTCGGTTTTTTTCGAAACGGGCGAGCTGACGTAGTTGAGGAGGGCGTCGAACCACACGTAGGTGACGAACTTCTCGTCGAAGGGGAGGGGGATTCCCCATGAAAGGCGTTCCACGGGCCTGGAGATGCACAGGTCGCCCAGCGGGTTCGACAGGAACCCCAGGATTTCATTCCGCCGAGACTCCGGCAATATGAAACGGGGATGCTCCCGGATGTAGTCGATGAGCCAGTTCTGGTATTTACCCATGCGGAAAAAGTAGTTCTTCTCCGTGAGGCGGCGCACCTCCCTGCCGCAGGAGGGACAATTCCCTTCATCGAGGTCCTTTTCGGTCCAGAAGCGCTCTTCCGGAACGCAATACCACCCCTCGTACTCGTCTTCGTAGATCTCTTCCGCGTCCCAGAGCTTTTGCAGGATCTCCTGAACCAGATCAGCGTGGCGCTTCTCCGTGGTGCGGATAAAATCGTCGTGGCTGATGGCCAGTTTTTCCCAGACGGTTTGAAACCGCTGCACCATCAGGTCGCAGTGTTCAAGAGGGGTACGGCCGGCGCTGTGTGCCGCTTCCTCGACCTTCTGACCGTGTTCATCCGTGCCGGTCAAAAAGAAGGTGTCGTCGCCGAACAGCCTGTGATAGCGGGCGAATATATCGGCGATAACCGTGCTGTAAGCGTGTCCCAGGTGCGGCTCGGCGTTGACGTAGTAGATCGGTGTGGTGATGTAGAATCGGTTCGACATGGTGATTGTTGGTTTTTTCAGCACGGACTGGCAGATTGGTCCTCGTTACTTCGGAGCTATGACCGCCGTTTGTTAGGTCCTCGGGAGTGGTTCGGTTTCCCGTGGCCCTGATTTCTCGTGTTGGGATTAATTTTGGATTTGCGCTCGCGGATGGATCCTGTGGCATCGTTGCACCCGCCATTCTCATCATCCGGGACAACTTCTTCTTCATCGTCTGCCACTCGCGGCTCTTCTACGGTGGGTTGTGCAAAATCATACTCCTCCGTGAGTAAGTCCTTGAGCGTCGAAACTTCAACCATTTCGACGTCGCCTGATTCGTAGCGAAGCTGGAGAGTTCGATTGAAGATGTCCAGTTTATCGACCAGAGCGGGACCCTGTTTGGTCATCAGCCTGGTGTCCTTGCGGGGCATGATCTTCAATGCTTCCTGGTACGCGTCCAGTTCATGCCGGAGGCAGCACTTGAGCCGGCCGCAGCAACCGGAGATCTTGCTCGGGCTCAAGGGCAGGTTCTGATCCTTGGCCATCTGCGTCGTGATGGGGCAGAACTCCACGATATACACGGCACAACAGAGATGGCGGCCGCAGGGACCCAGTCCCCCGAAGCGGCGGGTTTCGTCGCGGGCTCCGATCTGCTTCAACTCGATGCGGGTTCGGAAGGTGGCGGCGAGATCCTTGACCAGTTGCCGGAAATCGATGCGCCCGTCGGCGGTGAAGAAGAAGGTCAGCTTGCGGCCGTCGAACTGGTATTCGACGTCGACCAGTTTCATCTCCAGGCCGTGGTTCTGAATCTTTTCCTTGCAGATCTGCTTGGCGGAAGTCTCTTTGGTGCGGTACTCTTCCAGGGTTTTGATGTCTTTGTCCGTCGCTCGCCGCAGGACTTCGAACTCGACTTGAGACAGCCGTTCGGGCATCCGTTCCAGCAGGTGCACGACCCGTCCCAGGTCTTCCCCTTTCTCGACTCTCACAACCGCCAGGTCGCCCAGCTTGAATGGGAATTCCATGGGATTGCTGAAAAGCTGGCGCCGGTTGCCCTTGAATTCGATCCCGATGATGGGGCGAATCTTCTCCGGTTCCCGGCCGGAGATGCGAGGCGTCGGTTCTTTCGGTTCCGTATTCTTTTGAGATTCTGTGTTTGTATTTTCCATGGTCTTATGGTGCAGGTGATAAGTTTCAATCCTAGATCGGTTTTTTCTGATAGACGGCCCGGTAGAGCTTTCGGGCCAACACGAGCAGCGTCAGCGGCGCCATGGCGTTCCCTTCAAGATTCTTCCGAGCCTCCTCCACCTTCTCTACTGCGTTGACGAAATCAGCGCCGGGACAGTTGTGCACGAATTTTTCCAGCAGGTCCACCCGGTCGAAGTGGATAACTCTTGCAGCGCCCTCGGTACCTAGGGTTTGAATCAAGGCGGCGTCCCTCAGCCAGGC
>JALGZU010000161.1 GCA_025774735.1 candidate division LCP-89 bacterium
TGATGCTATATTCAACGCCCTCAATGACGAACTCACACGCTCGCTCGCGCAACTTACCATGGAGGGTATGGCAGCTCCCTATTTCTTAAGCTACCGGGTGCGGGATTTTCAGACGTATACGATAACCGCCCGTTACGGCAGTCTGACCAGGGAGGTGGAATCGCAGGACCGGTTCCTGTATATCGATCTGCGGGTCGGGGATGAGGCGCGGGATAACAGCAACTATTTCGGTAGCTGGCGAGACGTGATGAGGCGGCGCGTGGGCATCGTCGAAGAGAACCATTACGACGCCCTGCGGCATCAGCTCTGGTACCATACTGATAGAGCCTATAAGTCGGCTCTGGAGAACCTTGCGAGGAAGAAGGCGTACCTTCAATCCCATCCGGTTAAAGAGGAGGTCCCCGACTTTTCACAGGCTGAAAAATACGAATACATAGCTGAATTGGCCAGTCTGGAACCGGCGAATTTCATTACTGAGGAACTGTTAGAGGAAGCGGGTGAGGCGTTTACCAGCTACCCAGCGCTCCTGGACTGGAACGTCGAATACACAGCCGTGGCTCTGAACCAGTGGTACCTCAATTCCGAGGGGAGCAAGCATCGGAAAGGTCACCTCTACCATTTCCTCGAAGTAACCGCCACGGCTCAGGCGGAGGATGGACAGCGCTTGAGCAATTTTCTTCAGTACATCACGACCGAAGCGGAAGAGTTACCCTCAAGGGATGAACTTCTCGATGATTTGAGCCATTTTGCGGAAGAGCTCGAGCAGATGGCCAATGCGGAGGCAGTGGATGAATTCGTGGGGCCGGTTCTCTTTACCGATTGGGCGGCGGCACAATTCCTCTCCCAGATTATGATCGAGCAGCTCGTGCTCTCTCGTGAACCGATCCTGCCGGAGGACTGGATGCACCAGTATTTCCCGGTGGGGAAATTGTCCGGAAAGGTCAAGAGAAGGCTGTTCCCGGATTTCGTCTCCATCAGCGACGAACCGCTGCGAACAGAGTGGGAAGGTGAGAAACTGACGGGAACGCAGCTAGTAGACGATGAAGGTGTCGCCTGCCAACCGATTACCCTGGTCGAAAAGGGCAGGCTCCTAACCCTGCCTCTGGGTCGCCAGCCCACCAAGAAGATCAACCGTTCGAACGGCCACGCCCGTTCGACGCCTTTCCAGTACATACTGCCTGGGATCACCAATCTGGTGGTTTCAACGTCGAAGCCGCAATCTATGAAGAAGATGAAGAAGGAGTTACAGCGGGTCTGCAGGGAACAAGAGGTGGAATATGGTCTCCTGATAAAGCGGCTGGACGATCCAGGTTTCACAAGATCTTATCGCTGGTCAGATGCAGAGGAGAGCACAGAATCGCTCTTGACAGCGCCGGTGACCGCCTACAAGGTGTACGCCAAAGACGGGAGGATGGAGCCGGTGCGAGGTTTGGTATTCGACGAAGTGACCGTGAGGACGCTACGGGATATTCTGGCGATGGGGAACGACGAGGCGGTCTACAATATGACCCAGTACGCCCTATTCGAAGAGGCGAAGTACCCCGCTTCGATTATCACTCCCTCGATTCTGGTTGAAGAGATGGAGCTGAAGGGCAGCAGCACTCACGAACCACTCCCGTTTTCAGCCAATCCCTTCTTCGCTGAGTGACGGATTCCAACCCAGATCCCCCGATACCTGAGAAGGCCAGATTTATAATCTGGCCTTCTTTGTATTTTGTCAGGACAACGAGAGACTCAGCGGTTGAGCTACGTATCACAGGAGTTCAAACGAGTATCCCGCCTGAATAACGCCTCATCGTAGCGCCTTTTCTCTTCGGCTGTCTCGGGCAGTACGGAAGGTATCGGAGTCGGCTTGCCTTCGTCATCCATCGCCACGTAGGTGAGATATGCTGAGGCAGTGTGATTGAGTTCGCCCGTCCGGGTGTTTTCTGAGAATACTTTAACGCCTACTTCCAACGAGGTCTTGAAGGTTCGGTTCACCGAGGCTTTCAAGACGATCAGGTGGCCGACCTTGATGGGCGACAGAAATGATAAAGAATCCACGGCGGCGGTGACGACCATACGGTTGGTGTGCCTGCGCCCGGCAATGGATCCCGTAATGTCGATGAGCTGCATGACTTTACCGCCGAATATCGTGCCGAAATTGTTGGCATCATTGGGAAAAACGACTTCAGTCTTGGCCGGGATTGTGGATTCAAGCTTAGCCATCGGTTAACTCAAATTGTTGCATCGAGATCGTAGTTTTCCATGTGATACACGAGCCGTTCCAGGAATTGTCCGGCCAGCGCGCCGTCTATAATCCGGTGGTCGTATGAGAGCGATAGGTACATCATGGGGCGCACGGTTATGGCATCATCACCTACCACCACTGGACGTTTGACAATCGCCCCGATGCCCAGGATGGCCAGGTTAGGCTGGTTTATGATTGGCGATCCGAAGAGGTTGCCGAAAACGCCCGGATTGGTAATGGAGAAAGTCGATCCGTGCACCTCATCCGGGCTCAGGCGCTTGGTCCGGGCTCTCTCCGAGAGATCGTTGACCGCTCTCGCCAGCGCCAGCAGGTTCATTCCGTCCGCACCCCCTATCACCGGTACGATCAAGCCGTTTTCCAGAGCCACCGCCATTCCCATATTGACGTAGTGTTTGACGATGATATTCTCCCCATCCAGGGAAGCATTCAACCAGGGGTACTCCTTCAACGCCTTGATGGTCGCCTCAATGATAATCGGTGTGTAAGTCAGCTTGAAGCCTTCCCGTCTCTGGAATTCAGCCTTGTGACGCTCTCTGAATTTAACAATATTCGACATGTCAGCTTCTGAAACTGAGGTGACATGGGGTGCCGTAAAGGCTGACTTTACCATGTGTTCAGCGATCTTCTGTCGCATCACGTCCATGGGGACGATTTCTTCGCCTTCGCCAACGGTCGGTGAAGCCGCTGGTGCTTCGGGTTGAACTACAGGAGCTTTCACAGCAGGTACTGCTTTTGCTGGAACTGGTGCCTTGCCACGCTTTTCCAGGTATGCCTCGAGATCCTTTTTGGTGACTCGTCCGCTGGCGCCGCTGCCTGCAATGCTGTCGAGTTCAGCTTGCGATATCGATTCTTCCTCGGCAATTTTGCGCACGAGCGGCGAATAGAATCGCTTCTCTGTAGCTACCACCGCCTTCTCTTTATCCGGTTTTCGCTTCACTGTGACGGCTTCTTCGCCAGGACCAGTGCCATAGGCTACGGCGGGCGCGGCTGGGGCTTTCTCCTTGGCTGCTTCTTCCTTCGCTGGTTCCGCCGGTTTTTCTACGACTTTTGCCTGGGAAGCGTCCGTCTCAATGACAGCGATAGGCTTTCCCACTTCAATCGTCTCACCCTCTTGTGCCAATATCTCCACCAGAACGCCTGCGGCAGGTGATGGAATCTCAGAGTCCACCTTGTCCGTGCTAATCTCGAGGATGTCCTCATCTTTTTCGACGGTATCACCGACCTGCTTGAGCCATTTGAGGATAGTACCTTCGGCGACCGATTCGCCTAATTGCGGCATGTTAACGTTGACACGCATGGTTGGGATCCTTCCTGAGCGTCTGTAATCTCAATATAATAAAAAGGGGCGATTTGAATGAATAATTATTCGGGACCGCTGACCTCACCACTGGACAGTGCCTGATCGGTAAACATCCGGGCTTTGATTTCTTCCAACTGGCGCTGGAGATTCTGCTTGTGAACGAGTTCTTCCTGAGCGAGCTGAAGGAAGAGGTCCTTCTCGACCTTATTGCACGCCCGGTCGTGGGCTATCATGTAGAACAGGTGGGCTGATTCCTCCTTCTTGATAGCCATCTCCAGAATTTCCCGCACGGATGTAAGATCCCCGATGTCCTTGATCTCATTTAGGCCGTCTTTCATGTTCGCCTCGATGGTTTCAATCTCGCCTTACCCGGAAATCAGAGCGATATATTTCACAACCTGAAATTGTTAGGATCGTCCAGGATTATGATTTAAGGTGCTTCAATCAATATTCCAGCAGATCTCGCAGGGCTTTTAGTACTTTCTCTTTATTCGGTAAGAAGAATTCTTCAAGCGGCGGAGCGTAGGGAATTGGAATATCCAGACCCGCCAGTCTCTTGACCGGAGCATCCAGGTATTCGAACCCGTGTTCAGCGATGTGTCCGGCCCATTCTCCAGCCAGACCACCGGTCAGGGTGTCTTCCTGCAAAAGCAGTACGCGGCTGCATCGTTTCACCGTATCGATGATCAACTCCTTGTCGTAAGGCAGCAAACTGCGCAGGTCAATGACTTCGATTTCAATGCCTTCTTGTGCCAGCTCCTCGGCGGCTTCCAGCGCGACGTGAACCATGGCAGCATAGGTGATGACGGTCGCGTCACTACCCGGCCGCTTGATGTCACCCACGCCGATGGGGACGGTGAAATCATCCTTGGGGATTTCTTCTTTGATGCGCCGGTAGAGGTATTTATGTTCGAAGAAGAGGACCGGATTGTCGTCTCGGATGGCGGATTTCAGGAGGCCCTTGGCGTCATAGGGCGTCGAAGGCGCGAGTACCTTCAGCCCGGGAGTGCGTGTGAACCAGGCCTCCGGATTTTGCGAGTGGAAAGGTCCACCGTGTACATTACCTCCGCTGGGGCCGCGGATGACCATGGGGACATTGAAACCGGACCGGTAATACATCTTGGCGGACACATTGACGACCTGGTTGAATCCGGTCGTGATGAAATCCATGAACTGCATTTCTGCGATGGGCCTGAAACCCGCCATGGCGGCGCCGGTGGCCACTCCAATGATGGCGGATTCCGACAGCGGCGTGTCCAGAATGCGCTCCGGTCCGAATTCATCGAGGAAACCTGCCGTTACTCGGAATGCACCGCCGTAAATACCGATATCTTCGCCCAGTTGGAAGACACTCTCATCCCTGAGCATCTCTTCCCGCAGCGCCTCGGATATCGCTTGAATATAGGTAATCTCAGCCATTGTATGTTCCCGTATTGAAAATCTAAATTAATCAGCGTAGACGCCTTCTAACGCGGTGTGAGGCTCCGGTTCGGGGCTGGCATCCGCGAATTCCACCGCTTCGTCGACCTCCTTCACGATCTGCTCTTCCATCTTCTTGAGAGCGGCCTCCGTCAGCAGTCCTTTTTGAAGCAAAAACGCTTGGTAGCGCTCGATGGGATCCTTTTGTTTCCATTCTTCCAGCAATTCAGGAGGAACGTACTTGTGGTCGTCATGTTCGGAATGCCCCCGCATGCGCATAGTCATGGTTTCGATCAGGGTAGGACCCTCTCCGGCGCGAGCGCGTTCGACTGCCTTGTAACAGGTTTCGTAGACTTCAAGAATGTTGGTACCGTCGATTTGGTATCCGGGGATGCCGTAGCCGTGCGCCCGGTCGGAAAGCTTTTCACATACATACTGCTTGGTGTTGGGGGTGGAGTAGGCGTACTGGTTGTTCTCAATAATCAGGATGAAAGGGACTTTCTGCACAGAAGCGAAATTTAAGCCCTCGTGGAAATCGCCTACCTGAGATCCCCCGTTACCGATGTAATTCATGACCACCGTCTTCTGACCTCGCATTTTCATCGCCAGTGCCCAGCCCACGGCGGGAGGAATCATAGCGGATAAGTGGCTGACCATGCCGACGATGTTTCTCGATTTATCGCTCAGGTGGATGTTGCCATCTTTTCCCTTGGTGGGGCTGCCGGCCTTGTTCAAATACTGGAGAAAATAGGTTCTGGGAATCTGACCGAACGCGAACTGGGCACCCAGGTCGCGAATGAGTGGAAAGAGAACGTCGCCCTTCTCCATCGAGAGATGGTACGCCGATCCCACAGCGGTCGCCTCCATGCCGGTTCCCAGATACACCCCGCCGACAACCTTACCCTGGCGGTACAGCTTAATGACGCGGAATTCGGACTCACGGGTTAATTTCATAAGGTAGAGCATCCTTAGGTAATCATCCTTTTTAAGGCCAGGATAGGCCTTGTCCTCAATGCCGTGATCGAATTTCGGCGTCTTCGCTGCCGGTTTCTTAGTTTTTGCTTTTGGCACGCTTAGTCTCCAACGCTTTGAAATCGAAGTAACGATTTGGTGTCAACATTATAATTCTTTACGTTATTTGGGCCGGTTCGGTTGGTAGCTTCAGCCCCACCACCGAAAATGGAAGACATCTCTGAATCTACAGCCCTGGCGACGTCATCCAAGTTGACGCAACATCCGTTCTCTCGTTCCATTGAAGTCATCTCGACGCCGGGGATCCCGCAGGGGACAATCAAGTCGAAGGCGGACAGGTCGGTGGATACGTTCAGCGCGAATCCGTGATAGGTTACCCAGCGGCTGATCTTCACCCCGATGGAAGCAATTTTCCGGTTTCCAATCCAGACGCCGGTGTAGCCGGTATTACGACCGCCTTTTATGTTATGCCTGTCAAGCACCCGGATCAGAACCTCTTCGAGGTCTCGGAGATACCTGAGAACGTCCATTCTGCCGGGTTGGAGGCTGAGAATGGGATACCCCACCAGTTGCCCGGGCCCGTGGTAGGTTACGTCGCCGCCGCGGTCGGTCTCCACCAGTTCAATGCCCGATTTCTCAAGTTGCTCGCTTGAATTAATCAGGTTTTCCTTCCTGGCGGATCTCCCCAGCGTGATAACCGGAAAATGTTCCAGGAGCAACAACTGGTCCGCGATTTTATCCTGAAGACGCTTTTTGAAGAGGCTGCGCTGCAATTGGTAAGCTTCAACGTAAGGAACGCGTCCCAGATAGCGGGTTTGGATCATGTCGCTAACCGTTCGGAACGAAGGCTGCCTGGTAGCAGAACAGAGTTAAGATCAGACCGACAATCAGTGCAGCTAATCCGATGACAGTACCTTTCGCCTGACGTTTCTTGACCAGCCAGAGTGAGTAGGCGCCGAGCGCGATCGGTGGGATCGGGAGAATTAGAATGATGTATCTGAACAGATAATACGGCAGGTAATTCCAGAAGCGAAACAGAACGTCGATCCCACCGTCTAATTCAAGGCGCACCGTCAGGTAGAACAGCGATGCCGGCAATACCGTTAGCAATGCAATGATCGCCAGGGCGTATTTTGACTTCCTTTTTACTTCAGGCAAAGGATCCGTATTCACAAGGGGATAGTCTTCGGGCAGCTCGGGTTGTGGATTGTGTTTAATTCTTGCGGTTATATTTAGATGTGTATTGCGCGTCCGAGCGCGTCGAGCGCCGCTTCCATCACCGACTCCGACAGGGTGGGATGAGCGTGTACGGTTGCCGCCAGGGATTCGGCAATCGCTTCGTGGGTTTGCGCCAGTCCAAGCTCAGCGATCATTTCGGTGGCTTCATTCCCCACAATGTGTGCTCCCAGGAGTTCTCCGTACTTCTTATCGAAGATCAACTTGACCATACCGTCCCGTTCACCCGCTGCGGTCGCTTTTCCTGAGGCGGAGAAGGGAAATCGGCCGATAGCCAGTTCGATGCCTTTCTCCTTAGCCTGCGCTTCAGTCAGTCCAACCGACGCCACCTGCGGGTGGCAGTAGATGCAGGAAGGCACCCGGTTAATATCCAATTTGTGGGTGGGCATGCCGGCCATCGATTCCACGGCGTAGATGCCTTCGTGTGATGCTGCATGGGCAAGCATAGGCGCACCGATCAGGTCTCCGATCGCCCAAATGTTACTGAGTGTAGTGCGGTAAGAGTTATCCGTCTTGATGAAGCCCCTGTCCATCTCGACTCCCAGATCTTCGAGACCGATGCCATCTGAGTTTGCCTGAACACCTACGGCAACGAGGCAGAGATCCGCCTGCCAGGTCTGCTCGCCCTTTGGAGTGCTCCCGCTGACTTTGATGCCCTTCTGAGTTTTTACAACCTTCTCCACCTTAGCATCTGTGGCGATGGTAATGCCGGATTTTTCGAACGATTTCTTAACCGTACCGACAACTTCAGTATCTTCTAACGGAAGAATCTGCGGCATCATCTCAAGGAGGGTGACCTGTGTTCCGATGGCATTGTAGAAGTAAGCGAATTCAACGCCGATGGCGCCTGCTCCGATGATGATCAACGATTTCGGCTGCTCCTTCAGGGTCATTGCCTCCCGGTACGAGATCAGTGTCTTTCCATCTAATTCAAGTCCCGGTAGGTTTCTGGGTCTGGCCCCGGTGGCGAGCAGGGATCGTTCAGACTGGATGGTAGCGACCTCTTTCCCGGTTGCGTCCGTCAGATGCAGTTTTTTAGCATTCTTGAACTGACCGCTGCCATCGAATACCTGAATGTTGTTTTTCTTCATCAGGAAGGTTACGCCCTTGGAGAGGCGGTTGGCAACCTGGCGACTCCGCTTGATGATCGCAGGGAAATCTACTTCAAACTCCCCCGCGTTCAAACCGAATTCCTGTGCCCGTTTGACCAGATGGGCAACCTCAGCAGACTTCAGCAGCGCCTTCGTCGGGATGCATCCCCAATTCAGGCAGACGCCCCCCATGTTCTCACGCTCAATGATGGCGACCTTCATTCCCAACTGTGCAGCTCGAATGGCGGCAACGTACCCCCCGGGTCCGGATCCCAGTACAGCGAGATCGAAAGTGTTTGTCTCAGGCATGATAGTTGAACGAGGCTTTTAGGATGGAGTGGACTTGTCGAAAGATAAATTATATTC
>JALGZU010000162.1 GCA_025774735.1 candidate division LCP-89 bacterium
GCCTTCAAACTGGCCAATTCCTACGGACCGGACTGGGGTGAAGACGGCTATTTCTGGATGTCCTACGAAGCGATGCTGAGTTCGCTCACCAGCCAGGGCCGCACTGACTACAACGACGATTTGATCGGCTATACGCCCACCTTCTTCACCACGTTTCACGTCTCCCACGGCGACCGCTACGCCATCACATATCAATTCTACGTCAGCTGGTTGTGGTGGAAGAGCTTCTTCAACTGGTATATGCCGCCGCAGGCTTACGTCTCCTTCCCACCCACCAACATCGTGTTGGATTTGACGGAAGGAACCTCCTATCTGGATCCCTATGGCGGCAGCACGGTCTCAATGTACTGTTTTGATACGAGAACCAACAACGGCTATGACGGTGAGATCACCTACTATGCCGGAGAAGAGCAATCCTGGCCGGCCATGGCTGTTTCACCGGATCCGCCTGTTAACATACCGGATACCGGTGGCGCCGGGAGCGCTGAACTCAACCTGGAAGATTTTGAGGTGGACGTCGCCCTCCTCCCCTACTCCACTCCCATCACCATCCCGGCCTCAGGCGGCAGCTTCGACTTCAACGTCTCCCTCACCAATAACAACACTGTATCGCATACTTTCGATGTCTGGCTGATGGTTACCTTGCCGAGCGGATCGGAATATGGCCCGGTTCTGGGGCCGGTCGAACTGATGCTGGTCTCGGGAGGCTCTCTGAACCGAGACCGAACTCAGATCGTTCCCGCCGGCGCGCCGCCGGGTGAGTATGCCTACCACGCTTATGTCGGTGACTATCCCTATAATATGTGGGATTACGAAAGTTTCCCTTTCGAGAAGCTGGAAACCGGCGATGGTGCCCCGGTGGATGATTGGAACAACACCAGCGTGTCCTTCGAGGGGTGGATGACGACCGTTGCAGACGACGCCGGGGTATCAGAAGAATATTCCTTAGGCCAGAACTATCCAAATCCCTTCAATCCAACCACAGTCCTCAGTTACCAGTTGTCCACTCCAAGTCATGTTGAACTGTTCATCTACAATATAAACGGAAGATCGGTGGCAGAACTGGTCAACGGCTGGAGAGATGCGGGACACCATGAGGTCACCTTCGACGCCTCGCACCTGGCTTCCGGCGTGTATCTCTACCGCCTCGAAGCGGGCAACTTCACCGCCAGTGGCAAGATGGTGCTGATGAAGTAAAAAAAGGGAAACCAATAATAGGCGGGCTTGCGAGTTCGCCATATGTTTATTATGTCCGCCGCAATTTTTTTCACTTGAATCTGATCCGGTAATCTGTGTATATTTACTTGACGGGCAGATTTGAATATTTAGGAGAATAGATACCATGAAACGGTTAAAATTCTTTGACGGATTGGTCTGTTTGACTTTGATTCTCTTGATTGCGCCTGCAGGCGCTAATGCTCAACAGGTCTGGAATGAAGATTCCCAGACGTATGTCAATACACCCCTTAATGAAGCGGTCGCCAAAATAATCGGGCCGCTCCAGACGGACGAGACCGAACTCCTCTGGGATGACATCCATGACGCTGACAACGATGACCTTTTCGGCAACTATTCAGAGTGCTACAGTCTCATGACGGCTCTGGGAATCAACGCCACTCAGATCAGCACCGGCGTCCTGAATTCAACCTTACTGGCCGCCTACGATGTGCTGGTACTGATCGATGCAGAACTCGATTACACCGCGGAAGAGATCGCTGATATCCAGAGTTGGATTGCTGCCGGAGGCAAACTGCTGATGATCGGCGAAAACACCAATGCATTTAATTGGATCTCAAACAATCAGGTCCTGGAGCCCTATAACATGCAGTTCGTTTCGGTCATGATCCCCACCACCGGAGCGACCAATTTCGCCGCTCACCCCATCACCTCGGACTTGAGCGCCATCTCCTGGGCTTATGGGACAATGCTGATCATCAACCCACCGGCTGAGGAACTCGCCTGGGATAACCAGAATCAGTACGCAATCACCATCAATGAAGCCGGCGTTGTGGTCGTGGTCATCAATGACAGCAACATGATGGAGAATCCCTATATCTATGACGATGATAATTACCTGTGCATGCTAAATACCTTCAACTACCTGGCTTCGCCCGGCGGAACTCCAGAAGTCACCATCGAACTCACCTACGTCTCGGGCTCGCCGGTCCCGGCCGGAGGCGGCGATATCGATTTCGATGTGACCCTGAATAACGCGGGAACCGCTCCCGGAACCTTCGACGCCTGGATAATGGTGCAGTTGCCCAATGCGTCCTGGTACGGTCCGGTTCTCGGCCCCGCAAATCTGACGCTGGCCGCAAGTCAGACCATCAGCCGCAGCCGAGTCCAGAATGTCCCCGCAGGCGCTCCGGCAGGATTCTACCTCTATGAGGGCCGCGTTGGAGTCTATCCCGACACGGTTTGGAACAGCGATAGCTTCACCTTCGAGAAGCTGGGACCTGGTAACGGAATACCGGTGAATGGGTGGGCTAATTATGGCGAGGGATTTGAAGCGTGGGCAACAGAATCAGAGTTTGAGACTCCAGATGAATTTGTTCTATTCGGTAATTATCCCAATCCCTTCAATCCAACCACAGTCCTCAGCTACCAGTTGTCCACTCCAGGTCATGTTGAACTGTCCATCTACGACATAAACGGAAGATCGGTGGCAGAACTGGTCAACGGCTGGCGGGATACAGGCAGTCATGAGGTCACCTTCGACGCAACGACCCTCGCCTCCGGCCTGTACCTCTACCGCCTCGAAGCCGGAGACTTCACCTCAGTGAAGAAGATGGTGCTGATGAAGTAAACACCCTATTTTGGAGAACATTGGAATCAGTAAGAAGGTGCATGTAGAATGCACCTTCTTTATGTTTAAACTCGCCAACAAGCCTCTCTTAACGCGATAGCGTAAAGATTGGTCTCAACCTGGGGATATTTCCGCGAAGTGTCCGGTATAATGGAAAAGGAGCTGCACCTTTTCGACACAGGATAGCCTAGCATGTCCCACCGTTATTTCCTGCTTACTATTTATGCCATCACTCTTACCATAGCTTACAACCTGTCCTGGGCTGCTAAACTTCAACCCGAATTGGTGTTCGAGGCTTACCTTGAAGACCTTCTGTCCAGTCGGTGGGAACAAGCTGAAAGCCACTGGCTGCCGGAGGTAGTACAGAAATCCAAACGGCTGGGCATCACCTACACGGGGATAAACGCGAAGTATGATTGCGCCTCTCCTCTCCTCAATGCATTGGACGGAATCCGTCAAGGGGTTGTACACCTTGACGTAGCAAAGGTGGAATTATATGAAGGTTGGGCTCGAATCACTATAAAGCTCATCGCGCCAGGCGATTCGTTGAGTTACCCCTACTATCTTACCAAATCGGATGATAACTGGAAGCTCACGTCTGCCCTCCAAGTGTTCACGGCCGGATGGGAATCCGGCACCACGAAATACGCCAGAGCCCATTACAGCAACGCCCGCCTTATCAATGAATTCGCCTTAACCGACCTGGACGAGTTTATCGAGAAACTATGCAGCCACCTCGATATCGACAAGGCCAGAATAGAACGGCTTAAAGAACAGAAGATCGATTACTACCTGTGTGATGAGGAAGAGGTCAAAAAGCTGACCGGATATGTCTGTCATGGGCTGACAAACCTCCAGCAGGATGCAATTATCTCTCGTCACCTGCCTCATTATCACGAGATAGTACACCTGATGATTAACTTCTCTCTGGGTGAACTCCCGCTTTACATCCAACCCTTTATACAAGAAGGGCTTGCTGTCTGTTTTGGAGGACGCTGGGGCAGGTCGCCGCACGTCTTGTTCCAGATGGGTGAGTTCCTGATAGAACACAGTTTTTGCAACCCGGATGATTTGCTGACCTATGATCACTTTCATAAAAAAGTGGGTAATCCGGATATCTCGTACCCCGTGAGCGGCCTGTTCGTAAGTTACTTAATAGATGGATTCGGCGTCCGGCAATTCAAAGCACTCTATCGGCATCTTACGGGAACCGAGACGGAGGTGCGCCAATTGACCACCGAAGAGGTCCAGTCAATAGTGGCTGCTACTTACGGCTTACCTTGGTTTAAAATAAAAGCGGCATTCCGGAATTATGCCGCGTTGTTTCAGGGCAGCGGGCTTAAGCCGGGGGGTACTGCCCCGCAGCATGAGCCCTTTATTAAGTTGACTTCAACTCATCTTTCGGTGTATATCTGGGAATTGGAAGAGTCCTACTTCTTACAGATCCATTCAGAAACGAATGACCCTCGAGGTGTTATCCTCGCAAAGGCCGTTTCAACATTGACATCAGATTACCGGAGTAGAATTTTCTGCGAACATCTTCCCGATCAAAAGTACAGAAGTGAGATTTACGGCATTCAGTTCAATCAAGATGAAGCTGGATTGTATCAATATTATACCAATAATCTATTGGCAAAATATGTCTTAAGCTTTTGGCCCTGTGACCAATACTGGAATGCTGAATCTAAAATCATTCAATTTTCATTTAAAAAGTCCTTGATGGTCGAAAATCTGGCAAACTATACTCTTCAACTTGCCGAGCCATAACAAAAAATGGCCTCTATATGAAAAACCGGTAAGCGAGCTCGTGCTTGCTTTTTTATTTGACTCTTTCGATTTTGTCTGGCGTACAGTGTGAACATCGCTTGTGACCGATTTAACTTGCCTTCCGAATAACGATTTAGTATATTAATAGTTCATTTTACCCGGAGTCATCATTGGATGTTCTCTCACAAATACGAAATAAAGCCAGAGCATTGCACCGCAGCGTGGTTCTCCCCGAAGGGGACGACGACCGTACCCTCCAGGCCGTGGCGGAACTGCAACGGAACGGCATCGTCCGCTGCATCGTGCTCGGCAATGAAAAGGAGATGATGGACAGAGCCCGGGAACTGAACCTGGACCTCGGCGGAGCCGAACTGGTTGATCCCGCCATGACGCCGTTCAAGGGCGAACTGGCAGATGTCTTATACGAACGCCGCAAACACAAGGGCATGACTCTGGATGAAGCTCGCAAGCTCTCCCTCGACCCCCTCTACTTCGGAGCGTTGATGGTCAAGACCGGCAGAGCCCAGGGATCGGTGGCTGGAGCGGTGCATTCCACAGGGGACGTCATCCGAGCCGCCCTCTACTGCATCGGCCTGGCTCCCGGCATCAAGGTCGTCTCCAGCTCCTTCATGATGGTCATGCCAACGGGTAAGGTCTACATGTATTCGGACGGAGCCGTGGTGCCCGATCCCGATGCCGAACAACTGGCCTCAATCGCCGTCTCTGCCGCCCAGATTCACCAGGCGCTGACCGGCGAGGAACCGGTCGTGGCCATGCTCTCGTACTCCACAAAAGGTTCGGCGGAAGGGCCCTCCATCGACAAGGTCCGCCAGGCGACCAAAATGGCGAAGAAGTTGCGTCCGCAACTGCGCATCGACGGCGAGCTGCAGGTGGACGCCGCCGTGGTGCCCGCAATCGCCGAAAAAAAAGCGCCCGGTTCATCCGTCAAGGGCGATGCAAACGTCTTCATCTTCCCCGATCTGGACGCCGGCAACATCGCCTACAAAATCACCCAGAGGCTGGCCGGAGCGCAGGCCATTGGTCCGTTGGTGCAGGGATTGGAGAAACCCGCATTTGACCTCTCCCGGGGTTGCAACGCCTCGGATATCGTTAACGTTGCGGCCATTAATGCACTGTTGTCAGCAACTCTGGAGGGCGTTACAGTTTGAAAAAGGCTGCCACTTTTTTGGCATGCGCAGGGATGGTTTTCCTTTTAATCTTCGGTCGGGCAGATGCACAGGAAGGGAACCAACCCGTTATGGGCGTGGATCTCGGTCTTTACTCCAAATACATCTGGCGGGGATTGGTCTATGACGAAGATCCCGTCATGCAGCCCGATATCTGGATGTCAACCAGGGGCGTTACCCTCTGCTTCTGGGGCAGCTACGACTTGACCGGCGAGGATGGGAAATTCCCGGGTGACTATCACGAGTGGGATGTCTTCCTCGACATCGAACTGGGACGGTTGGGCCCCTGGTCAATCACGGGTGAACTCTTTTACGGCAGCTTTCCCACATCATCGGGGATTGGCTCGAGTACCGCGGAGATTGGGGCTATCATAAGAGGAAATTTCTCTACGATTCGGTTCTTCTGGGACATCTGGCAACTGCACGGGGTATACGTCGATTACAGCGTCTCCCATGGAGTAAGTCTCGGTCGAGGAATCCTCACGGGAAACGCCACACTCGGCTGGGGTGACGACCGCCATAACCTCTGGTCCGGAGTGGGAGAGGCCGCCGGATTGCTGAATTTTCAGGCCGATCTGTGTTACAGCCTGGAAATCCATCCAAACTTGACGGTTGTGCCCGGTATCCATTACAATGAGCTGCTGCAGAAGGACATTCGAACCTTCTACTCGAATACAGACAAGGAGGCGGAAAACCTGTTCTTTTCGCTCAATCTGGCCTACACATTCGCACCATAAACGATATAGTGACAATCTCTCTGAGATAAAATGCTACGCGCATCCGGGAGGTACTTGAATCCATGAGCTACAGTCAATTAGCCTTAGACATCGCCGAATCTCC
>JALGZU010000163.1 GCA_025774735.1 candidate division LCP-89 bacterium
CTGTCTTAATGGTACAACCTGATTAGTGTCGCCGTCTCCTCCGGAGCCAGCACACAGTGGTATGTCCATCAGATCCGGATCGTCTCCGTAATCGAATTCATGGAGGAAATCACCATCAGGGTGGCTAAGCACCACAAGACGGTAGTCGAAGACGTCCGGAATGGTCACCACGGCCGTGATTCTCCAGCCCAGTGCATCGTCATCGCCCAATCCTTCCACCGTGAACGGAGTCGACTGGTCGAGGAATATTTCCACGTTCGAGGAGTTGCGTTCGAATATATTCACTTTCACCTGTCCCGGATCAGGCAGTGCGTCTACATCGAACCAAAGATCGATGGACTCGTAGTAACTGACGGGATTCAGTGTATCCACACCATTGGCCGTCCAGGCGTCGTCGAACCATGCGAAGAAGCCTTCCAGCTGTTCAAGGCCGATCTGGGTCAGGCTGGTTTCGCCGCCATAGGGGATATCAGCGATGAGTGATCCATCCGAACCGTGCAGTTCCGCCCGGATATCATAGATATCCTTGTTAAATGTGGGCAGGGCGAAGGTGTCCGTGACGGCTTCGCCGGGATTCAGGTTGATGAGGAATGCGGTGCTGTCCACCCATTCGGTGCCGATACCATAGGTCGGAGTTACAGCAACGACCAGTCGCACGTCCAGCGCAGAAACCGACCGGTTTATGGACGTGTAAACGACGCTGTATTCGGACCAGAAGCCATCGAGGTCATCATCATTGATGCCGACGCCAGTAGCGATTAGAAGCGTAAAGGTGGAGAACGTCCATTCGGCAGTGTCTGAAAGGGCGCCATCTGAATCCTGTGCGACCACCTGGAAAGTATGGGTTGTCGATTGCGCCAGATTTTCTGTATAGGTCAGCGTCGTATCCGTTGTCCAACTTAAACTCCCCTCCAGACCGGCATAGTAGCCTTCCAGGTTGCCGTCCTCGTCCGAACCTATCCAGTTGAATGTAGCTGTATCGTAGGAGAGGACGCTGTCGGCAGGGCCCGAAACGATATCGACGTCAGGCGCGCGATTCCCGTACACAGAGAAGGTCCATGATGCCGTATCGGAATAGACACTCCCGGAAAATTCCGCGAAAACTGCGAAGGTATGCATTTCGCCTTCAGAGAAACCGCCGTAAGAAGCCGAAGTGTTGCTGGTGGAGACATAATTTCCGTCCAGTCCGGCTTGGTAAGCCTGAACTGCCCCGGGGGGATCGTTGACCTGCCAGGAGAAATCAGCGCTTTCCGAGAAGTGAATGCTGTCCGCTGGATAGGACAAAAGGGTAATCGTCGGTTGAACAGGTGGAGGGGACGTGCCTCCGTCTCCTCCACCATCGCTGCAACTCATTATCATTCCGCTGATGATGATCAGAACGGCAAAGATGACAAAGCGAATCTCAGCGTGCATGTTTCTTCCTCAATTTCTCAAGTATCTAACGATCGATCAGATAGCGCATCTCTTCGATGGCTTTGGTCAAACCGACGAAAGCGGCTCGACTGATGATCGAATGCCCGATGTTAAGTTCCTGTATTTCGTTGATGGCTGCTACCGGCTGGACATTATGATAAGTCAATCCATGACCGGCGGCGACGAACAGCTCCATTTTGGCTGCGGCGATGGCGGCTGAAGCGATGTCGTCCAGAGCCACATCCGCAGCCTGTGGATCCCGGCACTCGGCATAATAGCCGGTGTGCAGTTCGACGGCCTGGGCACCGATTTTCGCTGTATCCCGGATCGCGTTCAGTGTCGGATCGATGAAGAGGCTGACTTCGATTCCGGAGCTGTTGAGGGTTTCAGTGACCTCTTTGTAGCGCTGGATCTGATCGGCGATCTGCAATCCGCTCTCGGTGGTGCGTTCCTGGCGTTTTTCCGGGACGAGGGTGCAGACTTCCGGTTTGATCAAGAGCGCCTTTTCGACCATCTCCTGTGTGGCGGCCATCTCCATATTGAGTCGCGAGAAGACCACCTGCCGGATCACTTCCAGGTCGCGATCCTGGATATGGCGGCGGTCTTCGCGCAGGTGACAGACGATGCTGTCGGCTCCAGCCAGATCGGCCATGACCGCCGCTCCCACTGGATCAGGCTCGATACCGCCTCGCGCCTGGCGCAGGGTGGCGACGTGATCGACGTTGACCCCGAGTTTCATAGCGTTCTACCAATACTTGATGGGAATTTCTATTAGAATATGGTGATATCCTTCCAGGTCAGGATGCGGAAGCGGTCTCCTTCCTCCTTCTTGACCGTAAAATTGGCGAATCCGTACAGGTCATAGGTTGAACCGCCGGCGTAGCCGTAGAGTGAGAGGGCGAAACTGGCATCGAATTCCAGGCTGGTGTTCTCCTCAGCAAAATTCTCGATGCTGTCGGGCAAAGCATACCAGGTCAGGTTGATCTGTTCAAAGTTAGTAAACAGGCCTCCGGTCGCTTTCAGATCAGTATCGCGGCCCCACTGGTCCTCGCGCTCTTCGATGACGTCGTAGTAGATGAAAATGAAACTCTCATCCAGACAATTGGCGTAGCGAAGGGAATCCTGGAAATTGTAAGAGTTCTTGAAATTATCCAGCAGTTCGCCCACGGTTTGCTGATCCGTCCAGAGGGAGGTCGACGGGTTGCCCATCACCGGAGCGAAGGGATTCAGGCAGCCGGCGAGACCGAAATTCAGGCATATCAGCGTGGTGAATGCGATGCTGATTCGACTCATTTCAAGCGCTTCCCCCTAATACAATCCCGCCTTCAAATCCGTCCAGGAGGCGTATCCTTCCAGGTTTTCGATATCCTCCCAGCGGTAGATCGCCCAGTAACCGGTGCCGTTCTTGGCCAGGTAGAAATCGGCGCGGCCCCTGACCTCCTGCGGCAGTAATGGGTCGCTCACCGGGACGACCATGGTATAGGACTTGGTGACCCACACGGAATCCTCGTTCCCATACACCAGTTCGCCTTCAGACAGAAAGCTCAAAAATCCGGGCGATCCCGTCGAGAGCAGTGAGAAGAGATAATCGATGGCCTGGTACTCTTCGTCGTATCCCCACGGCACCGATAGAGGCCAGATGGTGTTCGGATTGGGGATGAAGAGATACGTCTCGAGCGTATCATCGGGCGTAAAGAAGCAGCGCATATAGTGATCGCCGTTTACGTCCACGATGGCCTGCTTCATGTTCTCAAAGACCTGGTCCACCTGGGTCGGATAGATCCAGGCAGAACCGGGATCGAACGGCGGTTCCGTGGGCCTCGTACTGAAGAGGTCACAGGAGCTGACCAGCATCAACGAAAGCCCTATTATAACGGTAAGAATGACGTATTTCATTCTTCTCAGCAGACGAGCGTATCATTTAATATAAGAAAGGAATCCCCTAAAATCAAGGTACAAGTGCCGCTTTTTCAGTCTTTAAAAGACATTGAGATCCTAAGAAAGGATCTCAATATCAGTTTAGATATGCTTCAATTTAGAGGATCATCACATCAGAGTTTACCGACGATGGTTTCGGCCATTTCCAATGTCTTGGCGCTTCCACCCATGTCGTAGGTACGGACGCTACCTTCGGCAATGACTGCCGCAACGGCCTCCTCGATCCGATTGGCTTTGTCAGTTTCACCCAGCCAATCCAGCATCATCTTGGCGGACAGTACGGTCGCGATGGGATTGACTTTGTACATACCCGTATACTTAGGAGCCGAACCATGCGTAGGTTCGAAGACGGCATAATTGTCTCCGATGTTGCCCGCGCAGGCGAAACCAAGACCGCCTACCAGTTGAGCGCAGAGGTCGGAGAGGATGTCTCCGAACATGTTTTCAGCGACCAGCAAATCATAATCATTGGGATTTTTTACCAGCCACATGCACTGGGCGTCTATGTTGGTCTCCCATAGTGGGACGTCCGGGTAATCCTGCGAGATTTTCCGTGCGGAGCGGATCATCAGACCGCCGGTTTCACGCAGGACGTTTGGTTTATCCACGACAGTCACGGAAGAGCGGTTGAATTTCTTGGCGAATTCGAACGCCTGGTGAACAATACTTTCGCATCCAGATCGGCTCATGATGCGTGTTGAAATAGCAAGGTCATCCATGGCGTGAACACCGAACTTTTTCATCTTGGGATGTTCACAGAGCGCATCGAACATGGTTTGCGGCACAGGGTGAAATTCGACACCACCGTACATACCTTCTGTGTTCTCCCGGAAGACGATCAGGTCGATGTCATCCTTGTAATTTAAGGGATTGCCCTTGTACGCCTTGCAGGGGCGCATGTTGGTGTGGAGGTTGAGTTCCTGGCGCAGCCGTACGATGGGGCTGAAGTAAGTATATCCATTGTCCTGCAGGGAAGGATCGAGCTCCTTGGCTGCTTCGTCTTTCGGTTTGGAGGTGATGGCGCCGAAAAGGGCGCAATCGGTGTCTTTCAGCATTTCCAGGGTGCGGTCAGGCAGGGCGTTGCCCTCTTTGATCCAGAATTCCCAACCGATATCACCGTGGATGTATTCCGCGTCAAAATCGAGTTTGTCCAGCACCAAACGGGCGGCTTCCATGACTTCAACCCCGACGCCGTCGCCCGGCAGCCAGGCGATGCGATACTTGGCCATATACTCCCTTTCTTTCTTAAAAACCGAGGTGTATTGCAAATCTATGTGAAGCTTCAAAGTCCTCTTCGAAGGGCTGATAGGCGTAATCGAAGCGATACCCCTTCCAGCCGAAACCGACGCCGCCCGAGAAACTACGTAGTTCACTGCCGGTCTGGTAGCCCGCCCGCAGGAAGAGGTGCTCCTTCCAGGCTCCTTCCAGACCAGCGTGTAACCGGACGTCGTCGTTGAAGTAAGCCTGCAAGTCTCCCAGACCGCCCAGACCGAAATCACCCGACGTGACGATTGTGCCGGCGATACCGATCAACGCGCTGGAGGGCAGTGGTGTGTTCTCCACATCCAGGGAGCTCATCTGTCCCAGATTACGAGCTGCAACAGCGAGAGTTACATCGTGGTAATTCAGTGCCCACGCAGCACCCAGATCGAAGCTCAGGCCGTACGCCGATTCGTTGTAAATCTGCTGGTTCAGGTAGCGCGCCGTGGCGCCTAGAGCCAGAGATTCCCTGAAACGGTATGCAAAGCTGATTCCCGCGGTTAGGTCATGTGCGGAGAATGTTTCCAGGGGATCGTCAGAGGGCAATACCCGCAGTTCCAGGTCCGGTGTGCTGAACACGTTGAAAGAAATGCCGATGGCGTGTTTATCCCCCGAGAAGAGTAGTGCTCCGCTCTGCAGGGTCAGGTCGAGGAGCCAATCGGTGTAGCCGAAGGCAGCTTCTGAATAATCACTGTAGGCCATCAGGGCCGGATTATGAAAAACAGTCATGGCTCCGCGCGATCCCGCGACACCTGCTTCACCGAGGGCGGCGCTGCGAGCATCGGGTGCGATTTTTAAAAGCGGCAGGGATCCATCGGTCTCCGTCCGTCCCGTACCCACGATAAGGCCCGCTACCGAAGCAGCCAGTATCCCCATTCGGAGCAGTTTCATCAGAAATTCACCGAAAATGATATCACCTGTGAGTCATAAGGCGGCACGTCCTGGATCTGGTAAGCGTAATCCAACTGGCCGCGCAGTTGCCACACCAGGAAGCCGAAACCGAAGCCCAGCGCCAGATCTTGGTCGTCATAGCCGGCACGCAAACTGAAACTGTACGGATTCAGGTCGAGGTAGGTGTACTCAGCCCCGACGTGGATCTGGTTGTCGTCCTGATCGCCTGTCTCAAGTTCTCCGGCCAGCATCAGCCCGAAGTCGAAGAAATACGATGCGCCGATGCGGTAAATGCCGGGGAATTCATCCGTTATGGTGGTGCCGTCATCCCCCCAGATAGTGGTGGTATCCCAGCGGTACTGGGCGTTGATGTGGCGGGCCTGCGCACCCAGGTAGAGCCGATTAACCGGATTAACCAGAATACCTGCATCGAATCCGAGTCGGGCGCTGTTTAAAGTTTCATCTGCCGTCAGTTCGGGGAAGCTGTTGTAAAGGATTTTGGGGGCGAAGCCGATTGAAATGCGATCCGCCAGGCGCAATGCGAAGGCGAAGTAGAAGGCATTTTCCGAATTTTCGAAAAGGCCGATGTGATTGCCGTCCGAATCGCGGGCGTCAATTTCATTGGTGCCGGCGCTGATCCAACCGACCGCGAGTCCCGCTGAAAGAGGGTTTCCGGATTGCTTCGAAGGCGGGTGCAGCGGCAGGGCGAAACCGACAAAGTTCAGATGACGGTCAAGTGAAAGGTAAGTATAGGTTGTCAACAGGGAGCGCTCTTTCAGATAGGGGAGCGAGGCTGGGTTGTAGTATAAGCCGTATCCGTCTCCCGGGATGGCGACGCCGAGGTCGCCCAGCGCCAGAGCTCGCGCTCCCAGACCCATCCGCAGGAAGGCACCGGCCATTCCCGCATTCGATCCCGCACCTGCAGCAGGCGCATGGACGCCGATCAGGATGGCGGCCGAAACGAGGGTGACCAGTTTCAGCAGAACGTTTTTTAAACTCATGGATTTCATTCGCACTCTTTTGTCCTAGTGGATCACCGCCACTTTGCCCCAGGCGGCATCCGAACCGCCGCGATCGATGCGGTAGAAATAGA
>JALGZU010000164.1 GCA_025774735.1 candidate division LCP-89 bacterium
GAGGGATCCGCGCTTCAACCCCGTATCCCCGGCAGAGTTGAACGACCTCGACCTGGAAATTTCAGCCCTGACCGTCCCCCGCGTGATCACCGACGTGAGCGAGATTGTGGTCGGCGTCCACGGCATCATCATGCGCCGTGGGTACAGCCAGGGATTGCTGTTACCCCAGGTAGCTACTGAATACGGCTGGGAACGCGAGGAGTTTTTGGAACACACCTGCCGCAAAGCCGGGCTGCCGCGCAATGCCTGGCAGGACGAAGAAACCGAAATTCAGATCTTCTCCGCCGAAGTCTTCGGCGAAGCGGATATCAAATAACAGGATTTCAGGTGCAGTAGTACCAGCTGGTGCTATGCGCTTGAGGATGAGTTTCCAATAATCAAGATGCATGAGGTTAGGTTATGTCCCGCAAAGTTTTTATCTCCCTGATCATCTCGCTGACCCTGACCACCTCCTGGGCTGGAGCCGGTCAAATCATGGTACAGCAAATCGTTAACATCCCGGAACTCGAACTCATCGACGGATTCCATCATTTCGTCGCACCCCCGGGACCGCTTTACGGTGAGCCTGGATCCCCGGCCTTGCCCTTTGTCGGGCACCAACTGCTGCTGCCTCCGGGCGAAGAGATCGTCTCCATTCAAATCGTCAACGAGGTCTGGCAGAGTGTGCCCGGACAGGTCAACCTCTGGCCGGCACAACCCCCCGTCCCCTATAGCTCAACCGGTGAGCAGCCCTTCTCACTGCCGGATCCGGCCGTCTACGGATCGGACAATCCCTTTCCTATGGAGATCGTCGCTGATTTCCGCACCGGATTCCTGAGCGGTCACAGCATCGGATCCTTCTCCGTATGTACCGCCCGCTATCAACCGGCATCCGGTCAACTGGAACTGCTCTCATCATACGAACTCATCGTTGCAACGGCCACTACGCCCCGTGCTGCCGAAGCCTTCGCCACCATGCTCAAACGAACCGCAAAGGTAGATCAACGCATCGCTCGCAACGTCGAAAATCCGGACGGACTCTCGGCCTACGGGGTCCTCGACGCGACTGACGAAGTGTCCCCAAAATACCTGATTGTTACGGCAGAGAATCTGGCGCCGCACGTCCAACCGTTGGCCGATTACCGGACCGGTCGCGGACTGCAGGCGGAAATCGTTCTGGTCGAAGATATCGAAGTGCAGTACTCGGGCATGGACGTCCCGGACAAAATCCGCAACTGCGTCATCGACTACTACCAGTCGAATGCCCTCGAATACGTGCTCCTGGCCGGGGACGCTGAGTATGTCTCCAAGCGCGGGCTATTCGCCCAAATCGGCGGCACCACGGACGAGGACATTCCCGCCGACCTCTACTTCTCCAATCTCGATGGCACCTGGAACGACGACATGGACAGCCGCTGGGGTGAATCCGGCGAAGAGGACTTCTATTCGGAACTGGCCGTGGGCCGCATCGCCGTGGACAATGAAGAGGAATTACAGAACCACATTAACAAGATTATCATGTATGAGAACAGCCCCGTGGCAGGCGACCTGGAAGAAGCCTTGATGCTGGGAGAAGATCTCGGCTGGTCTGTCTGGGGTGGAGAATATAAGGAGGAGATCCGCCTGGGTAGTTCCATGTGGGGATATACCACCACCGGATTCTCGCCGAATTTTAGCGTAGACGTCATGTACGACATGTACGCAACCTGGTCATCCATGCTCGACCTCATCCCCAGGCTCAACGAGGGCGTGCATATGGTCAACCATCTGGGACATTCAAACGTGACCTACTGCATGAAACTCACCCACGGGGGCGTTACGGACGAGAACCTGACCAACAACGGTAGCAACCACAATTTCTATATCCTTTACTCGCAGGGGTGCTACAACGGCTCCTTCGATAACCGCACCGACATGGGGAACTATGTCATCGATTGTATCGCCGAGGATTTCACGGTGATCCAGAACGGAGCCGTGGCCTTCCTGTGCAATTCCCGCTACGGCTGGGGCAGCGGTTCTTCGACCCAGGGACCCTCGCAGTACTATGACCGTCAGTTTTTCGACGCAATTTTTGACGAGGGGATCTACAACCTGGGCTGGATTAATGCCGATTCCAAGGAAGACAACGTCCCCTTCATCAACCAGGGCGCGACCCACTGGGTCTATTATGAAATGAACCTGCTGGGCGATCCCGCTCTGGATGTCTGGACCGCCACCCCGCAGAATGTCAATCCCTCCTACCCAGCGCAACTGGCTCTGGGAGCCACTCAGGTGGAAGTTCTCACCGGAGTCCCCGGCGCCGAAGTGACTTTGAGCCTGCCCGGGGAGATCCTCGCAGCGGGTGTATCCAACGGCTCCGGTACGGTTACATTGACACTCACGGAACCGCTCTCCACGGTCGGAGAGATGAACCTAACAATACTGAAACACAACTATATTCCTCATCGCGGCATTATCTACGCGACACCTGAAACGGGTCCATACGTCCTCATCACCGGCATTGATTATGATGACAGCGCCGCCGGCAACGGAGACGGCAACGCCGACCTGGGCGAAACGCTCGACCTCTCCCTGGACCTGCTGAACATCGGTTACGATCCTGCCGCTGAGGTGACGGCGCTTCTCGAGTGCACGGAAACCTGTGTTCAAATTATCAACGGATGCGCCAGCATCGGCGATCTACAGCCCATGAATCCGGTCCAGGAGGCAACCGCTTTTGCGGCGAAACTGCTGCCTAACGTGGACGACGGCCAGATCCTCTCCTTCACAGTCACCGTCCAGGACGATCAGGGAACCTCCTGGACTGAACCGTTCCAGATCATGGCCTGCGCACCGCAGCTAAATTTGCTCTCCTACGAAATAGATGATGGCAACGACAACTGGCTCTTCCCCGGCGAATCGGCCACGCTGAGCCTCGACATTGAGAACGGCGGATTAAGCGCCACTGCCGAAACTGAGATCTGGCTGACAACTGACAATCCACTGGCCAGTGCGGCGGCAGGACCGGTCTATCTGTCCCCGCTGGCATCCGGTGAAACCGGACTGGCCGTGGGACTGCAATTTACGCTGGATCCGTCCATTCCCGACCCGTCAGCACTGGTGCTTTACCTCACCGTCCGGGATTCGAGGGAGTACGAAGCTAACTTCCTGATCGAATTGCCCGTCGGTGGCGGCTTCGACGATATGGAATCCGGCATCGGCGATTGGACCCACGAGAATATCACCCCGGGTTACAACGATGAGTGGAACCTGTTCGACCTCCTCAACCATACCGAAGGCGGACAATTTTCCTGGTACTGCGGCGACGAAGGCTTCTACGGAGCCAACCTGGATGCGGCGCTGACCTCCCCCCCATTCCAGGTCAGCAGCAACAATCAACTACGCTTCTATCACTGGATGCTCGCAGAGATCCCCATGCAATCCCAGTACCCCGGCTACGCTCACGACGGTGGCATCGTCGAAATGGCGGTAAACGGCGGCGACTTTGTGCAGATCACGCCTCGGGGCGGCTACCCATACCTGATCCGGGAGGCATCGACACCGGGACCCTTTGCCCCGAACACCTCCTGCTTCTCCGGGCAGATTCTCTGGGAAGAGGAGATCTTCGACGTTACGGAAGAGGGGACGGTGCAATTCCGTTTCCGCTTCGGGTCGAACAACGATACCTCTTCTATCGGTTGGTGTATCGACGATCTGCGGTTCTTCAAGGTCTCCGATCTTAACCCGCCCACGAACCTCGAGATCACTAATGCCGCCATGGGGGTCCCCTACGTCGCCCTCGCCTGGAATACACCGGGCCTGGATCCGCTTGAAGGGAAAACCTCATCAGGAAACCGCCAGCAACAGACCCTCGAGGAGTATCGCGTGTATCGCGATGGAGTTTTTATCGACTCCCTGCAGGCGCTGACCTACACTGATTACCTGGGCTATCAGACTCCGGGAACCTATACCTACCAGGTCGCCGCGGTTTTTGACGGTGTCGAAGGCCCGCTTTCGGGGCCGACGATGTACGATTTCCTCGGTGTTGAGCCCGAAACTGCATCCACCCTGCCCACGGAGACGACCCTGCAGTCCGCCTACCCCAATCCCTTCAATCCGGTTGTAGCCCTGAACTTCGACCTGGCCGCACCGGAACACGTTACCCTTACCGTTTACAACCTGATGGGACGGACGGTAGCGGTGCTATCCGACGGCCGCCTGGAACCCGGCCGCCACCAGAAGACCTGGAATGCCTCCCACCAGAGCAGCGGTCTATACCTCGTGCGCATGCAGGCAGGGGATTACCACGGAGTACAAAAAGTCCTGCTGTTGAAATGAACCAATCGGTACTCATGAAGTTAGAAGGGGCGCCTAAACCGGGTGCCCCTTTCTCCCTCCGTTTCTCCCCTCGAATATTTCCCGCACTGAACAACTAACAGAATTACAAATCACCTTTTTTTGATTGATTTCAGTTATAAAAATCCTTATATTTAAGGTTTAGTGTTCGAGACACCCCTTTAAGTGAGTCTCTCATGGGGGTTTTGGAAAACCTGCTTCAGGTTAAAAAAACCGTAGAAGACGCCGCCATCGATTGCGGCCGCGATCCGGCATCCATCGCCATCGTTGCCGTCAGTAAGACCCAAAGCTACCCCCTGATGCTCGAGGGGATCGAAGCCGGCCTTTACGCTCTGGGCGAAAACCGGGTGCAGGAAGCCCGCGAAAAATGGCCGCGCGTCCAGGATGCCATGGCCTCTTCCGGGTGCGAATTTCACCTGGTCGGTCATCTGCAGAGGAACAAGGCCCGGTTCGCCGTCCGCCTCTTCGACCTGATCCATTCGGTCGATTCGGACCGGCTGGCCGAAGAACTGAACAAGCGGGCCCGGGATATCGGAAAAACCCAGCGCGTCCTGATCGAAGTGAACACCTCTGGCGAGGAATCCAAGTTCGGTGTTTCGCCGGATGATGCGGATCCGCTGATTAAGTTTGTACAGGCCTGTCCAAACCTGAAGCTCGAAGGCCTGATGACCGTGGGTCCCCTTTACGGCGGAAGTCACGGCGCCCGCGAATCATTTCAAACCCTGCGGCAATTGCGGGACGACCTGGGCGGAGCCGGCCTACTGCCCCAGCTATCCATGGGAATGACACAGGACTATATTGAAGCTATAGAAGAAGGCGCCACGATCCTGCGGATCGGCACGGCCATCTTCGGGACTCGGAATTAACTTGTATAACGACCATGTTTATCTTCGGCAATTTGTTTAAAACCGCGGCCAGCCTCTTACACATCCTGCTTCAACTGGCCATCCTGCTCTTCATCGTACGGGCTCTCCTATCCTGGTTTCAACCGGATATGCGCCACCCGGTGATTGCATTCATCCACCAGATCACCGACCCCGTGCTTAAGTTCATCCGGCGCTATATCCCCCCCCTGGGTACTGTGGATTTGAGCCCGCTAATCGCCATTCTGGCCTGCTGGTTCCTGGATAGCTGGCTGGTCGGAAGTCTGGCGGATCTGGGAAATTATCTGTTGCGCTGAGCCCAACACAAAGGAGATTTCCATGAAATTAACCCCGCTGGAAATCAGAAAACAGGAATTCGGTAAAACCATGCGCGGTTACAACATCGAGGAGGTGCGCGCCTTTCTCGAGACGGTCGCAGACCAGTGCGATGCCATGCAGAAAGAGGTCAACGCTTTCTCTGAGAAAGTCGTACAATTAGAGACGCGCCTGGCCGATTTCCAGATGATGGAGAAAACCCTCCAGGAAACGCTCGTCAAGGCCGAAGAGACCTCGCGACGTGCCCGCACCGATTCGCGACGCGAGGCGGAGATCACCCTGAGGGAAGCCGAAGTCAAGGCGCAACAGGTCATGTCCGACGCGCATCGCGAAGTGGAGCGCCTGAAAAGCGAAATCATGATGCTCAAAAACCGGCGGGACAGCTTCATCAAAAAACTGAAGTACTTGCTGCAGAGCCAGACCGAACTCATCGAGATACTTGAAGGCAATGATTTTGAATCCGAGGAAGAAATAACTGGGGAAGCCCATGAAGAACATCCGCCAGCAGTTGGCTGAAACTCTACCGTATATCCGGCAGCACAGCGATGCTCAACCCAGCATCGGCATCATTCTGGGGACCGGGCTGGGTGGCCTGGCGAAGGAGATTCAGGTTGACAAGGAATTAGATTATAGTAACATCCCCCACTTTCCCACGTCTACCGTGGAATTTCACGCGGGCAAGCTGATTTTCGGAACACTCGGCGGCAAATCGGTGGTGGCAATGCAAGGGCGCTTTCATTTCTACGAAGGCTACTCCATGAAGCAGATCACCTACCCGGTACGCGTTATGAAGGAACTGGGAATCCACACCATGCTGATTTCCAACGCATGCGGCGGGATGAATCCGGGCTATAAGGCTGGTGACCTCATGATCATGGAAGATCACATCAATCTCCTCGGCGACAATCCGCTGGTCGGCGGAAACGACGAAGACATGGGGCCGCGTTTCCCCGACATGTCTGAGCCCTATTCGCACGAACTGATCGCCCTGGCCGAGCAGATCGCACTGGATGAAGGGATCAAGGTTCAGCGCGGTGTCTATGTTGC
>JALGZU010000165.1 GCA_025774735.1 candidate division LCP-89 bacterium
AAGCGATTCCCATCTTTCCGCACACTCCCCTCCAGGACCGCAGACACGTTTAGTTTTTTGCCAATCTCGCGTATATCCTCATTTTTCCCTTTGAATTGGAATGAAGAAGTCCTCGCCACGACTCGTAGTCCCGGGATCTGGCTTAGAATATTCAGCAATTCTTCGGTCAAACCATCTGAAAAATATTCCTGATCTTTTTCCGGACTCATGTCTGCAAAAGGGAGGACTGCAATGGCGGGATTTTTACTGAAACTCTCAGGAGGGCGGTCAAGAAATACATACCGATGGATGACTACAAGCAATACCATGACCGATACCGCTGCACCAATCTTCCACCTGTTTCTATATAAAATGGGCAGAAATTCACTCTTTCTTCTGGCGGTATCCGCATTTATTGAAAAAATCCGTATTGGTTTTCTAATGTTTTTGACTTCAATTACTCCCCAATCTTCATAATTAAGCGGAAGTTTGGTTTCTACCTGATCGTGAACTGTGCCCGAAATACAAATGCCTCCAGGTTGTGCCCGACTCTCGATCCGAGCCGCGATATTCACCCCATCGCCATAAATACGATCACCATCTTCTATGACGTCTCCCAAATTAATGCCTATCCTGAACTCCATTCTTCTCTCTTCGGGAAGAATAGAATTATACTTTTTTAGTTCTTCTTGGATATGAAGTGAACACTCCACAGCATGGACAACACTCGAAAATTCTGCCAGAATGTTGTCACCCGGAGAATCGACGATACGGCCGTTGAACTCATTAACAAAACGGCTGAACAGTAACCTGCACTCTTTTATAGCAGCTACAGTCCCCAACTCATCTTGTTCCATGAGACGGCTGTAATCCTTCACATCTGCGCTCATGATCGCAGTTAACCTTCTTTTGCTCCGACCTCGATTCATAGAAATATTCCCGGTTTAGTTCTATGTAGTGATACTTACTGACATTGAATGTGTATATGACATAAATTATATGATTAGGTTGGGTTAGAGATAACAATTATAGTCCAATTATAACATATTCATTTGGTATCTTTCGGTGTTGTTTACGTATAGTTAAATGAACTTATTTCGAAAATGACTAAGGGATTTGTGTATGTGAATGAGGTTATGGAGAGACATTTCTAACTTCTTATGGATACTATATTATACGATAATTTCAGGTCCCTGTTTGCAATGAACATCCAGGCTGCTAAAGGTATGCAGAGCTCCCATCGGTTGACCGGGACGAAGGTTCCTCCGAAGGAGTCCCCTTGGTAATATCCTTCCCCTGTTACTATTATACAAACAGGGGCTTAGAATTACTTCTAAGTCCCTGTTTTATTGCCCAAAGATTTGATTTTCAACCGTATATCCTGTATCTGGAAGTCTTCAAAACCAAAATCCTGAATTTAGGAATTTCTGGGAGTCTGCACACATAATTCTTGCAGATGTCCAATCCATCGCTTACATTGTCAACTAACTATCCGAAGCTCTCTGAAGACATAAGTAAAGAGGTACAGAATGGATAGCGGGATCACCGGCAGCCTGTGCGGTGAGGTCAGCGGGCGAGGGGATGTCGGGAAACCCTTAAGAAATACAAGTCATCTTCAACAAAGGAGAAATAGATATGGGTGACAAGGGGAAAAAAGACAAAGGCAAAAGAGAACAACAGAAACAGAGCCAGCATAGTACAAAAGAAAAACGCAAATTTAAAAAAGAAAAGAAGAATAAATAATTGCCCGGTGGTGTTCGTAGTCCGATAGGTGGGCTCTGACCTGGTTTATGCTGTCTGTATAAGCCCCAATGGCCATCCCGCATCCGCCAATACGGACAGCGGACAAGAGGACGTAGTTAAAGAGGTACGGAATGGCTGATCAATCCGACCAACAAATGTACGCAGTACTGATTGATGGAGATAATGCTCAGGCGTCGCTTTTATCTAAGATCCTGGCTGAAATCAGCAGGTCTGGTCTGATTACCATCAAGCGGATATACGGAGATTGGACAACAACCAACATGAACAGTTGGAAGCCAATGCTTCATAAGCACGCTATTCAGCCGATTCAGCAGTTCCGGTACACAGTCGGCAAGAATGCCACGGACAGTGCCATGATCATCGATGCCATGGATTTACTCCACAGTAACGATGTGGACGGTTTCGCCCTTGTTTCCAGTGACAGTGACTACACCCGCCTGGCAACCAGAATCAGGGAGGAAGGGCTTTTCGTCATCGGTGTAGGTGAGAAGAAAACCCCGGTAGCTTTCGTCAATGCCTGTAACCAGTTCATTTACTGTGAGAACCTGGTCGATAAGAATGAGGTAAAAAAGAAAGCGAGAAAAAAGGAAAAGTCGGATACGCCTGATCCGAAACCTCTCCTCATACAGGCGTTCGAGATGGTTGCCAAGGAAGAAGAATGGGTCCACCTATCTACTATGGGATCCGTTCTTCGGAAGTTGAATCCGGCATTCGATCCCCGGACATTCGGTCACGAACGGCTCCTGTCGCTTATCAAAGATTATCCTAAAATCTTTACGCTTAAACGTGACGATTCAAAAACTCCACCGGTGGTCTATGTCGGACTTGCCACTTAAGAGAAAGGTACACAAGCCCCTTGACTCATTGCCTTCCCTTCGGGAAAATCCTTCCTCCGCTACAAAAATATAAAACAGGGACTTAGAAGTAATTCTGAGTCCCTGTTTTGTTTGCTAGATATCCGACTTTCTACCACATACTCATATTCGGCTTACCCTGGTGTGCAGTCGGTGGTTAATTCAAACTTGCTCGATGCCAGCCGCTTCCCGCACCTCTCCTTCGCCCGCCCCGGAGAACAACCGCATGATATCCTCGTGAATGAGGTAGAGGGACGGAATCAGCAGCAGCGTAATGCCGGTGGCGAACAGCACCCCGAAACCGAGACCGATCGCCATCGGGATCAGGAATCGAGCCTGAAGTGAAGTTTCCATGATCATCGGCATCAGCCCGAAAAACGTCGTCAGGGAGGTCAAGATAATGGGACGGAAACGCCGCTTCCCCGAAACCATCACCGCCTCCCTCATGGATTTGCCTTCAGCCCTCGAACGATTGATGAAATCGATCATCACCAGGGAGTCGTTCACGACCACACCGGCCAGCGCCACGAATCCCATCAGCGATATCATGCTGATGTGATATCCCATGATCATGTGTCCGATCACTGCGCCCACCAGGCCGAAGGGAATCGCGCTCATTACTACCAGCGGCTGAGTGAAACTCTTGAAAGGAATCGCCAGGATGGCGAAGATGAGCAGGAGGACAAAGAACATGGCTTTGGAGAGGTTGGCCATCGATTCAGCCATATCGCCGCTGCGGCCCTCCCGGGAATAGGATAATCCCGGATAATCCGCGCTCAACTGTTTCAGTTCTCCTGCCCCGAGATCCTCGAGTATTTCACTGGCATTGGCGAGTCTCCTGTCGACCTTGGCGCTGACGTTGACCACCCGGCGCCGGTCGGTTCGAGTGATGGAACTGAAACCGCGGCTGTCATCGATATAGGCCGCCAGGTTGAACGGGATCTCCATGCCGCCGGCTGTTCGCAGCCGCATCTGGTCGATCGTCGCTTGGGTACGGCGGTCTTCATCCGGATAACGCACCATCACTTTGACTTCGTTCTGGCCTCTCTGCACGCGCAGAGCTTCCGCACCGTAAAAGGCTGAGCGCACCTGGATCGCCAGGTCTGTCTCGGTAATCCCCAGGCTCTTGGCTTCGGGGCGCAGCTTCAGTTTGAGTTCGCGTTTGCCCTCACTTTGACTGTCAGTGACCTCCCCGATGCCCTGGTACGTTGACAGGGTCTCTTTCAGTCGCTCAACAGCCGCCAGGAGACTTGTGAAATTCGTGTGCGAAAGCTGTAATTCCAGATCAGCGGTTTCGCCCATCAGGTCAGCTGAAAAATTGAGCGCTTCAACGCCGGGGATTTCACCGACTGCCTCCCGCCACTGGCTGGCAAAGCCGGTGGCGTCAATGGTGCGGGTTTCGACGTCGTCCAGCTCCATCCTCAACTCGGCTATATTGGAAGCGAAACTCCCCTCTTCAGCATGAGGACCGCCACCTCCGCTCGTCTGACCCACAAGGCTGACGACATGCAGCAGGTTACTGCCGCCGTCGATCCGGTTCTGATCCGATTCCCGTATAAGCTCTTCTCCCACATGTTGGATGTGCGAGACGATGGCCCGCGTTTCCTGGTAAGGCGTACCCGGCGGCATCTGCAGTTTGACGACCACCTCGTCAGCTTCTACTTCAGGCATGAATTCGAACTTCACCAATCCGCTCCCGAAGAGACCGATGATGATCAGCAGCATGGCGACACCTATGGCGACGGTGGCGTACCGGTTGCGGCCGGCCCAATCGAGAGTGCCTGCATAGGTCTTATCTATCAACCAGCGTACAAAGACATCAAAGCGACTCCGTTTCGCTTCGATGCGCTGCCAGATCGTGGCTTTGCTTCGCATCAGCTTGCCCGACAGGTGCGCGGGGAGAATGAAGAGAGCTTCGATCAAACTGAGGGATAAAACCAGAATAACGATTTTGGGTACGGTACCCATGAACTTGCCCATCATGCCGCCCACGAAGAGCAAGGGTGTAAAAGCTGCGACTGACGTTAAGATGGCAAAAGTCACCGGCATGGCCATCTCTCTGGCACCGTCGATGGCAGCTGTCAGTGGCTTCTTTCCCCTCTGGCGGTGTACGTATATGTTCTCTCCAACGATGATGGCATCATCCACCACGATCCCGATGATAATCAGGAATCCGAACAGGGAAATCATGTTGATGGAGATGTCCAGCGCCGGGAGGAAGAGAAACGCCCCGGCAAACGAGATGACAATGCCGGAGGCCACCCAGAAGGCCAGGCGGATTTCCAGGAACAGTGATAGAATTATCAGAACCAGAACATATCCGATGAGTCCGTTCTTCACCAGGAGATCCATCCTCGACTGCAGAATTTCGGACATATCGCCGGTGGTTGCCAACTGAATTGTAGGCGGTAACTTGGCGTTTTTCTCTTCTACGTACGCCTTCACGGTGGTTGCCAGGTCGTTCGGCGTCTGATCGCCGACGCGATAGACCTGGATGCCGATGGCCGGTTTCCCGTCAAACAGCATCTCGCTGTCCACCTCGGCAAAACTGTCGTTGACCCTGGCGATATCGCAGAGCAGCACCTCTTCACCGGACGGAAGCGTGAAGATGGTGACGGAATCGTATTGTGCCCCGAAATATTTCTTCTCATTAGTACGGATCAGGATATCTCCGCCTTCATCCCTGATAGTGCCGCCCGCCAGGTCCAGGGAGGCACCTCTGATAATATGCGCTACCCGGTCCAGTGTCAGATTGTACTTTCTGAGATTTTCTTCCGGAATTTCGATGGAGATCTCGTAGGGCCTTGCGCCGGCAAGAGCAACCTGAGTGATATTCGGATAGGCGAGTAGATCATCACGCACCAGTTCAGCCTGCTCGTAAAGAGATCTCTCACTCGCGTTCCCATACACGAGGACCATAATAACGTTATGACGGGCAATAGCCTTGGAAATCACAGGCTTTTCCGATTCTTCGGGCAGGGTGGTTATCCGGTCAACTTCGGATTTGACGTCCTGTAGAACCAGGTCAGCATCCTCCCCTTCAATAACCTCAACCGTTACGATGCCAACACTCTCATTCGCAACGGCATTGACCTGCTTGACGTTATTGATCCCGCTTATGGCAAATTCAATCGGCTCAATAATCCCATCTTCAACCTCAGCCGGCGTCGCCCCGGGATAAACCACGGTGACCGTAACCATGTCAAGTTCGAACTCCGGGAAAACTTCCTGCTTGATCGATCCGGCCATAACCAGGCCACCGATGACCAGGAGGAGCATCAGGATATTCGATGCGACATGGTTGCTGGCCATGTATGTTATGGGGCCTTTCATTGAATCTCCTCCTCCAGTACCGGTCGCAGTTTCATACCTTGACTTGCCCCGGCCAGAAACGTTGTCACAATTCTCTCGCCGGGAGTAATACCACTCCCGATGAGGGCTTCAGATGAAGTCAATCGTTCAATAGAAACCTCACGTATATCGAGCAAATTATCTGCGTCCACGATCCATACGGTCGAATTTTCGCGTATGGCACTGCGCGGCAGAGCTATTGTATTCTTGACAGATCGACCGGAAATCTCCACATTCACAAAACTGCCTATGTTCAAATCGGGCTGATTTGTTGACTCATGACCAAATGGATCGTCCACCTGGACGATGACCTGGGCTAAGCGCCCAATTTCATCGAGAACACCCACGGTCCGGTCCACATAACCCCTCCATTCTAAGACGTCACTGCCGGTATCCAGGGTGATCCTGGCGAGGGCGCCCGGAACTTGAATCCAGGCGAGATCGGCCATCTGCAGCCCGACATCGATCTCGACGATATCGGTGGAATACAGCGAGGCGACCGGTGTGGAGACGCTGATCAACTTCCCGGGAGAAACCGAGATACTGCGCACACGGCAGTTGTAGGGGGCTCGTAGCACCGTGCGCTCCAGTTTCAGA
>JALGZU010000005.1 GCA_025774735.1 candidate division LCP-89 bacterium
GAGGACGCCTACCGGCTGTTGATGGAGCACGGCGCCGTGCCGATAGGGGTGCAGGACGATTCTTCCAGAGCTGTAGGAAAACTCGGTTTTTCCGGTGATATGATCGATAAGGCATTAAGTCAAGCTCCCCGGTCGATCAGCCTTTTCGATATTCCTGGTGAGAATCAGTTTGACATCGGCGGCGATAACGTTCATTTCGACCCCGGTTCGGCGGCACTCTACATTCACGATCCCGAAGAACAGCGCATCCGCAAGCCGGTAACTCGGGATCTGCAGCGGTTCATCAGGCTGGTGGACAAGCTGCCGAACTACCACCTCCAATCGACAGCTCTGGTAAGTTCTGACGTGCCGGAAGCCTGCGGTGATTCCTACCGGCTCTACTTAGCACTGAAACTGGGCGCCAAGCCGGTCGTCACGGGGACCTTCGAGAAGGAGAGTTTTGCGGTCATGAAGGAGATGCTCCTGCTGGTGCGTGGGGGTGGGGTGGAGTTAAAGAACAGACCGCTGACCATCTTCGACGCCTGCCCTTCTCCGCCGCTGATGTGGTCAGATTTGACGGCCCACTCGGTGATCGAAGCGGCTCGAGCAGGTATTCCATCGGAATTTGTGTCCATGCCCCTGACCGGTTCAACCGCGCCGATCACGTTATCGGGCGCGGCCGTGCAACACGCCGCTGAGACATTGGCGGGGGTGGTGTTGGCGCAGTGCGCTCAAGCCGGGGCCCCGGTGATCTGGGGGGGATCACCATCGGCAATGGATCTGCGTTTCGGCACTACCCCGATGGGCGCCATCGAGACTATGATGATCGACGTCGTGGATGTCTCCGTGGGCAAGGCACTGGGGCTGCCGACACACGCCTACATGGGCCTTTCCGACGCCAAGCGGGTCGACTATCAGGCAGGCCAGGAATCGGGTCTGGGGCTTCTGTTGGCCGCCCTGGCGGGCGTCAACGTGGTATCCGGCCCGGGGATGATGGATTTCGAGAGCTGCCAGAGCCTGGAGAAGCTGGTCCTTGATCATGAAGTCTGCGGGATGGCTTACCGGATGCTGGATGGAGTCGCGCAGCGGGATGAAATCATGGCCTTGAATCTGCTGCAATCCCTGCCGGAAGGCGGTCACCTGCTCACCGATCCTCATACGCTGAAATGGTTCAGGGAGGAGATCTATTCACCGGGGAAGGCCATTGACCGGAGAGCGCGTGGAGCAGAGGTGTTTGACGATCTGGAGACAGCCGAGGATAGGGCCAGACACGAAGTCGAACGGCTGGTCTCCGAAGGGACTGAACCCTCCATTTCGGAAGATATTTCCCGGGAACTGGACCGGCTGATGGAAGGGGAGTTGAAGCGGTCCGGCGCCGAAGAATTGCCCCGGTAGGAAAACTTCAGCGTTTCCGGTAAAGTTCGGGCGGCAGGTTCTTCATTTTCAGGTAATCCTGCGGATCGTCGTCGAATTGGCGGATCTCGTTCCTGACTTTCTCGGCTTCCGGCGGGTTGGCGTTTCCCTGTGAATAGCAATAGAGGCAACCGTAGTTTCCACTGTAGCAGGTTGCCGATCCGGTCGAATACCCGATATCGCGGCTGTAAGTACACCGGCAGGCAGGACGCTGCTTGCCGATTTTATTATGGAGAGTCTCGATCGCTCCAGGGAGCTGTTCACCCCTGGTGCGGTTCAGGCGCTTAGCATCGATGCAGCCCCAACGTGTCGCCAATGATGCTACCAGGGGCTCACAGCAGACACTGAAATCGAGATCCTTCGACCTGCAGACCTCGTCCATCTCGAGGCAGAACTGTGCGGCGGTCCGGTCGTCCAGGTGAAGCCACTCCAGGTCAAAGTATTGTGTGCGTTTGGCAACTGCTGGGTAGCGCAGGGAGTCAGCCCGGCTGGTGGTGACGCGGGAGATGCCCAGGCGGACGAAACCGGTGCACAGTCTATCGAACAGCGTGATGCTAGCGTTACCGAATATTTTTCCTGACGGCGTGCGCACCTTCAGGAACGGGTCATAGCGGTAAACCGCGGCGGCGGGATCGATCCAGTCTTCCTCGAACAGATCGGACAGAGAGGCGAGTAGAACTTCCCAACGGGGGATACCGGGTTCCATGAAACTGCCGCCCAGGCCGGTGGCGGTAACCTGGAGAGATATCTGGACGCTGAACTCCGAATGAAGTGTCGCCAGCGCCTTACGCAGACCTGAGTGATGAAGCAGGTTTTCCGGATTCTTCGTCCAGAGGACAACCGTGTGCAGGCGCGTTGGATCCACAAATCCGGTTGGCGCGCGCGGCCCCCAGCGGCAGGAAACTCTGCCCAGCAGGATGTCCGCCAATAGACCGGGCGAACGGTTCACCATATCCCTGGTGCGCGATGCCGAGACGATTTGCGGCGCATCTTGAACCTGGTTCATGCTTAAAAATACAGCCATTCAGCGCTAAAAGCAATCTTGATTTTGAGATAAATTGCAGAATTTCATTGCTTTTAGCTTCCGGGTTTCGTAAAATTCCGACTATACAAAAACCACCACTCAAACTGTGGTTGAATATCTCAAATTCCCTATCGAGGAAACCACGATGAAAGCGTTTACAGCCGTTGTACTTCTGACGGTGAGTTTATCTTTGGCGGTTCCGACCGCCGGGTCTCAGGAGAATCACGGAAAACAGCAACCACTCTACCAGCTCACCCATCATGATCTAGAGGTTGAGCTGGATCTGGATCGAAACCACATCGCAGCTCTGGATAAGATTACTTACGAGCGCGGTGAAGGTGAAGATGCCGATATCTACCTGCTCTTGCGCAGAGGATTGACGGTCGAAACGGTTCGCCTGGGCGAAGATGCAATCGATTACGAGATCGCGATACCGGCCGATCCGTACCACTTCGAAGCGAAGGTGGATTCGGAGGATGTGTCCTTCTACGAGCGCGCTCAAAGCCTACAATTTTCACTGCCCGAAAGGGTATTGAATCAGGAAAGCTTCATTCTGGAAGTTCGCTACAGCGGGGTCATCCGGGATAGCCTGGCAGGTGCGGACTTCAGCCGAGAATACGTCACCGAGCAGGTCACTGGTATCATCGATACAATGGGCATCTACCTGGGAGCCGCGGCGATCTACTATCCGGCCTCCCCGGGGCGTGTGTTCACATATTCTCTGGCCGTCACGGTTCCTGAAGCTTTTCAGTGCGTTACCGAGGGGGCGCTGCAGGAGGCCACGCTCGGGGGTGGCAGACGGACAGAGACCTGGGTCTGTCGGCACCCCGTGGATTCATTTCACATCGTGGGAGGGGAGTACGTGGTCAAGAGTGTCGATCACAACGGCGTCCAGATCAGCACCTATTTCTTCCCGGAACAGGCCGATTTAGCCGACAGGTACTTGCAGGCCTGTCAGGGCTACATCGATCTCTACAACGACCTCATCGCACCCTACCCCTTCGAAAAATTCGCCGTAGTTGACAACTTCTTCGCCACGGGATACGGGATGCCCTCATTCACCCTGCTGGGATCACAGGTACTGCGTCTTCCGTTCATTATATACATCTCCCTGGGGCACGAGGTCTGCCACAACTGGTGGGGGAATTCGGTCTACGTAGAAGGGGAGACGGGGAACTGGTGCGAGGGTTTGACGACGTACTACGCCGACTACCTTTACAAGGAACAGCGTTCATCCGATGAGGCCCGCCAGTACCGCATGGATCTTCTGCGAGATTACACCTCCTACACCAACGAGGGCAACGACTTTCCCCTGCGCGAGTTCCGCGAGCGTCACAATCCCGCTCAGCGGGCTGTCGGTTACGGCAAATCGGCCATGTTCTACCACATGCTGCGCGCCTACGTCTCGGACGAGGTTTTCTGGTCTTCGCTTAAGCGGTTTTACAACGACAACCTCTGGAGCCACGGTTCCTGGGACGGCATCCGGCGGGCGTTCGAAGAGGAATCGGGCATGCAGTTAGGCTGGCTGTTCGACCAGTGGATCGACCGCAGCGGCGCCCCGGAGCTTTCATTCGTGGAACCCGATAAACACCGGAATCAGGGAGGCTGGGAAATCAGCTTCACCCTGCAGCAATCCGAAGAGGGCGAACCTTACGTGCTCGACGTTCCCATCACCGTCAAAGGGGAATCACAATCTGCCCAGATGCAGGTCGGCATCAGTGAGGTGAGCCAGCCGATCACATTGAACACGATCTTCGAGCCTGCCTCATTTTCCGTCGATCCGGACTTCGATCTGTTCCGCCGCCTGGACCGGTCCGAGATCCCGCCGACGTTGTCGGAAGTTCTGGGCGCCCAAAGCCTGACTATTGTGCTGCCGACCTCAGGGCTGACCGACATCAGCGAGGCGTACAAAAGCGTGGCTGAGCAGATGACGGCGCACGGCATGGAAGGTGTCCGGATCCTGCAGGACAGTGATGTCAGCCGCGAGGATCTGAACTCGGGATCGTGGCTGTTCATGGGAACTCTGGATCAGAACAAGGCGATTCCAGGTTCCTGGATCGAGAATGACCGCTGGGCCGTAAGCGATGGTTCATACCATCTGCTGGGTGAAGACAAAACCGGGGCCGATGCGGCCATGCTGGCTGTAGAGCGGCACCCGTCAGATCCATCTATCTCCGTCGGATTCTTCATGGGTAGCTCAGTTTCGGGGATTTCGGAAGCGGGCCGTAAACTCCGGCACTACGGCAAATACAGCTACCTGGTATTCCACGGGGGCCGGAACGTGGCCAAGGGCGCCTGGGAACTGACCGACAGCAAGATGACCTATCATTTTTAGAGGGAAGCACCATGCCGTACTGTCCTGAATGCCGATACGAATATCTGCCGGAAGTGAGCGAATGTCCGGACTGCGGATCGACCCTTGTCGAGACTCTGCCCGATGTCAAGACCGAATCCGAGGACGTCACATGGACGGCGCTTAAACCGCTTCCCGGCATCGTCTACGCCAAGATGGTAGCCGAAGTGCTGGAACAGCGCGACATCCCCAACTACATCCAGTCGCTCTTTGGATCGGGTGGCCTCGGCGTCGTCAGCGGGGCTGATTTCGCCGGCGCTTCGGCGAAGATTTTCGTTCCGGAAGAGAGGCTCGATGAAGCCACGGCGATTCGCGACGACATGATGAAGGACATTTAGGGGAAAAGTTTTCAGAGAGGAATCAATGGACACCACGATCAGCGACATATTTGCCCGCCAGGTTCTGGATTCCCGCGGGAATCCGACGGTGGAGGTGGAAGTGGTACTCGGGTGCGGGGCAATGGGTCGTGCCATCGTTCCATCCGGGGCTTCAACGGGAGAACACGAAGCGATAGAGTTACGCGACGGCGACGAATCCCGCTACGGCGGGAAGGGGGTCACAGGTGCGGTGGAGAACGTCAACGTCAGAATCGCTCCGGAGCTCACCGGGATGGAGGCGACGTATCAGGCCGATATCGACTGTATTTTATGCGGTCTGGACGGGACACCCAACAAGTCGAAGTTGGGCGCCAACGCCATCCTGGGGGTCTCCCTGGCGGTTTGCAAGGCGGCCGCGGCGGCCTCCAACTTGCCGTTGTACCAGTACATCGGCGGCGTCCGCGCCCGCATACTGCCCGTCCCCATGATGAACATCTTAAACGGCGGCAGCCACGCCGATAACAACGTCGATTTTCAAGAGTTCATGATCATGCCGCGGGGCGCCGACACCTTCGCTGAGGGATTACGGATGGGGGTTGAGACGTTTGCGGCTCTCCGCAGCGTCCTGTCCAAGGGGGGCCTCTCGACGGGCGTTGGCGACGAAGGCGGATTCGCTCCCGACCTGAAATCCAACAAGGAGGCTTTGGACAAGGTTCTGGAGGCAGTTGAGCAGGCTGGATTCAGAGCCGGCGAAGAGATTTTCATCGCCCTCGATCCGGCGGCCAGCGAATTCTACTCCAAGAAGAAGGGGACTTACGAGCTGAAATCGGAGAAACGCAGCCTCTCGTCCGAGAAGATGGTGGATTACTGGGTGAAGCTCTGCGACGAGTATCCCCAGATCATCTCCATCGAGGACGGTATGGCGGAGGATGATTGGGACGGCTGGGCCGATATGACGAAAAGGCTGGGCGGCAGGATTCAACTGGTCGGCGACGATCTGTTTGTCACGAATGTGATGCGGTTGAAGGAGGGGATCGACCGCGGAGTTTGCAACTCGATCCTGATCAAACTGAACCAGATCGGCACGCTCAGCGAAACCCTCGATGCCATCGAACTCGCCACCCGTAACGGGTATTCTGCGGTCATTTCGCACCGTTCCGGGGAGACGGAGGATACGACGATCGCCGATCTCGCCGTGGCGACCGGGGTGGGCCAGATTAAAACCGGATCGGCGAGCCGCACGGATCGGATTGCCAAGTACAATCAACTCTTACGGATCAGCGAAGAGTTGGGTGAGTCGGGCCTCTATTATGGGCAGATCTGGACGAATCCAAAAGCCAATTCATGAAGGTTTCGGAGCGTTACCGTTGGCGCCGCATTGGCCGGAAAATCTTGCTGGCCGCCCTGATCCTGATCCTGGGGGGGATATTCGTGTTCGGTCAGCGAGGCCTGTTCCGCTGGTACCGTCTTATACAAATCAGCAAGAACATGGCCGCCCACAACGATTCCCTGGAGGCGGCGATAGAGGATTTATCCGGACAGATTCGGTCGCTGGAGGAGGGAGACACCCTGGAGTTGGAACGGCGCGCCCGTGAGTTGGGCATGGTTCGACCCGGCGAGGAGGTTTACCTGATACAGGATGAGGCCGATACGCTGGAAAGCGCTAATACCCCGTGAATGATGGGATTAATTGAATAGCAGCATGCGGCAGGACTCGGACTTTCTGCTAATCGGATCAGGAATAGGCGGCTTATCGTTTGCCCTTCGGGTCGCTGAGTATGGTTCGGTGTCTATCATCACCAAGAAATCGGACCAGGAATCTTCCACCAACTACGCCCAGGGGGGCATCGCTGCGGTTGTATCCCCGGAGGACAGTTTCGACAGCCATATCGAAGACACGCTGCGAGCCGGAGCGGGGCTATGCAACCAGCAGGTCGTCGAGGAGGTGATCAGGGAAAGTCCGGACTGCATCGCACAGCTCATGGATTGGGGGGTTCGCTTCACCGAAGCGAAGAAGGGAAAAGAACCGGGGTTGGCGCTGGGCCGTGAGGGTGGTCATTCACGCGAACGGATCGTCTACGCCGCCGATCGAACCGGCGCTGAAGTCGAAAGCGCTCTCCTGGAACGCATCAAAAGCCACCCGAACATCCAACTTTACCCCCACCACTTAGCGCTAGACTTCGCTACGGTTCCAGAACGTTCTAAAACGGCAGGCTCGCTTACACCTGGCCGTTGTTGCGGGGCTTACGTTCTGGACACCGAGAGCGGTGAAATCCGGCTGGCCGCGGCGAAAGTGACCCTTTTAGCCACCGGAGGCTGCGGGCACGCTTACCTCCACACCACCAATCCTGAGATCGCCACAGGTGATGGTATCGCCATGGCTTACCGGGCCGGGGCCGTAATCGCTAACCTTGAATTCATGCAGTTTCACCCTACGACACTCTACCATTCCGAAGCGCGCTCGTTCTTGATTTCGGAGGCAGTGAGGGGTTTCGGGGGTTTGCTAGTGACACGGTCGGGCGAGCGCTTCATGCCGAAATACCACCCTCAGGCGGAATTGGCTCCGCGTGACGTGGTGGCTCGCGCCATTGACCGGGAGATGAAGATATCTGGAGATCCGTTCGTTCTACTCGACCTGACAGATTTGTCCGCTGACCAGATAAAATCCCGCTTCCCCTATATCCACCAGCGCTGCCTCGACTTCCGCGTGGACATCACGAAGGAGCCGGTTCCAGTTGTTCCTGCCGCGCATTACATGTGCGGCGGCGTGAAGACTGACCTGCAGGGCTGCAGTTCCATTCCCGGGCTGTACGCCTCGGGCGAAGTGGCTTGCACGGGACTTCATGGCGCCAATCGGCTGGCCTCGAATTCCCTGCTCGAGGCGGTGGTCCTATCGAGACGGGCGGCTGCCCGGGCCGTAGTGGAGGCAAAAAAAACGCCTCCGCCATCCGGGTCCATCCCGCTTTTTGAGAAAGACGGTGAACCTGACAGCGAAGGCTGGATCCTGGTTTCTCACGACCGGATCGAAATTCAGCGTCTGATGTGGGATTACGTGGGGATCGTGCGTTCAGACATGCGCCTGGCGAGAGCCCGCCGTAGGCTCAAGCTGATTGCGGGAGAAATTGAGGACTTCTACGGCCGGACGCCTATCGCGGAAGGCATTGTGGAACTGCGCAACCTGGCTTTAGTGGCCCAGTTAATTGTCCGTGCTGCCAGCCGGCGTAAGGAGAGCCGGGGACTTCACTATACCACCGATCATCCGGATACAGACGACCGGCGCTGGAAGCGCGATACGGTATTACGGCGATCCAGACACGCCGGTATCGTTTGATATCGGAGGCTTATCTTCCTCTTTCTTCTTTATATCCTTAAGGTGGAGCAGGTTGGCAACAAGGATGGCGACGCCAACCAGAAGAAATATTGCTCCCCAAATAAGGTATTCTCCATTGCTGTCCACGGCAAAGCCGATAAACAGAGCCAACCCAAAAGCGCCTAAAACGATGCCCCAGAAATAGGGGTTTTTTGGTTTCGGCGGAGTGATTACCGGTTCAGGAAGTGGTGCACCCTTTTCCAGAGCCAGCATACGTTCCGCGTGTTCCAACTGGTTGCGTTTGGAGCGGTGTTTAAGGGCCGCCAGTGCAATACCCAGCCCACCCCCCATGGCAATAATGGGGATGAGCATGCCGACGATTGGGATTATGAGGGCCTCAGGGTCATACATATTTATTCCTCCGGTTATATTTAGTGTCTAATAATTTGACTCTGGCAAAATCGTCCCGGTTACATCAAATTTCAACTATCTTTCCTCTCGAATGGAACACTCGAACTCACGGAGTCTAACTAATCATCGCGATCTGATTGGGCTATGGTCATCAGGTGAATTCCTATTTGGAGTGGAACGAATGAATTAGCTTGACTTTTCTATAGACTCTTCGTATCTTTCTATTCGCAGATTTGACTTGATCAGACGTTGTTTTATCATATCTGGAGTACGACCAATGGCGATATTGGTGACGCGGGAGTCGCGCGTTATGGTGCAAGGAGTCACCGGGGGCGCAGGCTCTTCACATACAAAAAGAATGATAGAATACGGGACCCAGATCGTGGCCGGGACGTCCCCCGGTAAGGGGGGACAGGAAGTGCACGGCGTACCGGTTTACGATACCGTGGCCGAATGCGTTGAAAAGCATAGTGCGGATGTTTCCGTCATCTTCCTGCCTGCGCGCTTCGTTATGGAAGCGGGTATCGAAGCGGTGCGCGCGGGGATTAAGTTGGTCGTAGTCGTTCCGGAGCACATTCCAATTGCGGATATGCTCAAGTTGCGGCAGGAAGCACAACGGTGCGGTGCCCGCATCCTCGGGGGTAATACCGCGGGGATCATCTCTCCGGGGCAGGCAAACGTGGGGATTATCCCGAACGTCGCTTTCAAGCCGGGCCGAGTGGGCACGGTTTCCCGCTCGGGATCGCTAACCTATTACATCGCAGATACTCTGACCCGTGAAGGCTTCGGTGAGACCACCTGTCTGGGGCTGGGGGGCGATCCTGTCCTGGGCAGCACCTTTTCAGAGATCCTGGAACTTTTCGAAGCTGACCCGGATACCAAGGCTGTGGTCATGGCCGGAGAGATCGGCGGGGTATACGAAGAGATGGCGACCGATACGATCGGGAAGATGACGAAACCGGTCATTGCTATGATCGGCGGCCTCAATGCACCGCCGGGGAAACGGATGGGGCATGCCGGTGCCATTGTCGAAGGGGTTATGGGTACCGCGGCTTCGAAACTCGAAGCCCTGACCAAGGTGGGAGCTCATGCGGCTAAGACCTTTTCGGATATTCCCCGAATATTGAACGAATTTGGAGTATGAACGACGATCCCTTCAGGGAACTAGTCTCCATCCTGGAAAAGCTTCGCAGCCCGACGGGATGCCCCTGGGACCGCGAACAGACGTTCTCGTCTCTGCGGCCTTACATGCTGGAGGAGACCTACGAGATCCTCGAGAGCATCGATGAAGAACAATACGCCCAGCTCAAGGAAGAGCTGGGCGATCTCTTGATGCACCTCGTCTTTCAGGCCCAGATCGCCAGGGAGGAGGGGCTTTTCGACATCGATGACGTTTTGGGGGCGATCAATCAGAAGCTGGTTCAACGGCACCCGCATGTTTTCGGGGGTGAGTCGGTAGAGGATACCAAGCAGGTGATCGAGAACTGGGAGAAGATCAAGCTCGATGAAGAGGACAAGAGACTTTTAGGAGGAGTGCCCAGAACTCTGCCCGCCTTACTGAGGGCTTACCGGGTCCAGGAGAAGGCTGCCGGCGTTGGATTCGACTGGGAAAGCGATGGGGACGTGATCCGGAAAATTCTGGAGGAGATCAAAGAGTTACGGGCGGCGAAAGCGTCGGGGAATCAGGCAGCGATCAACGATGAATTCGGGGATTTGCTGTTCTCCATCGTCAATCTGGCCCGCTTCTGGGGAGTTTCCCCGGAGGAGGCGCTGCGGGGAACGGTAGAGAAATTCATACAACGGTTCCGCTACATCGAAGATGCATTGAAAGAGAGCGAGAGGGACGTTCAAGGAGCCACGCTGGAAGAGATGGACGCGCTGTGGGAGGAGGCTAAAAAAAGGGGATTATCATCATGACCAAGATACTGCACCACACCCTCCGGTTGAACTGCGACTGCGATGAAGCCTTCCGGATGTTTACGGTGAACGAGTACCTGCAATCCTGGCTCACCGCGGTGGCGGAGGTCGAGCCGGTGATCGACGGGAAGTACGAACTGTTCTGGAATCCCGAAGACCGGGAGAACGACAGCACCATCGGCTGCAAGATCACGGCCATCGAGCGGGGTAGATTCCTGTCATTCGACTGGAAGGGTCCAAAGCAGTTCAAAAAGTTCATGAACAACGCCGATCCGCTGACACACGTGGTGGTTTTTTTCTGTCCAAGCGAAGAGCTCGGTCCGGACCGGACGACCGAAGTCCATCTCATCCATTCTGGTTGGAGGGATAGTAAGGAATGGGAGGAGGCGAGGCTGTGGTTCGAAAAGACCTGGGATAAGGCGCTTGAAGAATTAAGTAAGCTGATTGAGGAATTATAACAGAGAGTATCGTTGATGAGCGGAGAAGCAGTCTTTCCTGAATTTATCACCACTTTGCCTGAGGCGGACATTCCCATAGAGGGAGTTCACGGCAACCTGCTGCAGGGCGAAGATCAGCAGGTGATTTTTATGGTTTTCGAACGGGACGTGGAGGTGCCCCAACACGCTCACGAAGCTCAATGGGGGGTGGTTTTGGATGGAGAGATCGACGTCACTATCGGGGGGGTAACTCGCACATGCAGAAAAGGGGACAGTTATTTCATTCCGAAGGACGTCCAGCACAGCGCACAGGTCAGGAAAGGGTATAAAGACATCACAGTATTCAATCAACGGGATCGCTATAAGGAGAAATAGACTACGGAAAAGTACCTCATTGATTTTGAGTCACTGAGCTGGAAGAGTCCGGCTCCAGGTATCCGATATAAAGCCCATATCCAGAACAATCGGAAGATACGGCTTGTCGAGTTCAGTGAGGCATTGGATGAAAAGGATTGGTGTACGAAGGGTCATGTGGGGTACGTACTGGAAGGGCGCTTAGCGATTGGTTTTAGCACCAATATAGTGGAGTTTAAGGCCGGTGACGGCCTATTCATTCTACCGGGTGAAGATGACAAACATAAGGCGAAAGTGAGGAAAGGCGATAAGGCTTTGCTTATACTCTTTGAAGAGATATAGAGTATAGACTGAGTGGTGGGAATTACTTTTGCAAATTAGTATATAAAAAAAAACGGGACATCGACTGACCCGTTTTTTTTTATATTTTAAGGAGGTTATTCTCTCAGGCGGTCGTAAAGTTTTTGTGGCTGGTACCATTTCCCGCTTTAAGGTGGTAGGCTTTATCCACGATGGCCAGAATCTCATCGGTGTGGAAGGGTTTGGCGAGATATTCTTGGGCCCCGATCGCCATAGCATCCCGGGCAGAGTAAGCGAGACTATAGCCGGTTATGACGACCACCGCTGTTTCCGGGTAGGTCTTTTTGATGTTTTTAAGCAGGGTAAATCCATCCATGCGGGGCATCATGGCATCAGTAATGACGACGTCGAATTGACTCTGAGCAAGCTTGACCAGAGCCTCTTCGCCATCCCCGGCCATTTCACATTCATGCGAGTGGGACTGCAGGACCTCCGACAGCAATTCCCGGAGGTACTTTTCGTCATCGACGATTAGAATCTTCAATCTACTGGCTCCTTGGTTCATGGTGTCTTTACAGTCATAGTTAAGTTTTTTGAAGTAAAATCTTCTTTAGATCTTCAGGCATCTTGCACGGCTTTGCATTTTTGTCGGCGAAACAATGCTCAGTATAGCCTTCCACGATAATCTGATTGTCTTTTTCTCGAACGATCTTATAATCGAAATGCAACCGGGTTTCAGTAAACGATGAAATTTTGGCGTAAACGTTCAGGAAATCATCGTATTCCGCTCCTTTCCGGAAACGGCAGTGCGCTTCAATCACCAGGAGTAGATAGCCGTCCTCTTCGATGAGGGAATATGATTTCCAGAGCTGCCGGATCAGATCGGAACGGCAGGCTTCAAAGTAAATAAAATAGTTTGAGTGATATACCAGTCCCATGCGGTCTGTATCAGCATAGCGGACGCGCAGGGTCGTCTTGAACCAGTCCTTGAGATCCTCGTGCTGTTCTGACGTTACAGGCATTCGACTCCAAGCAATTTAACCGGCTTCATGCAATGATACAAGAATTTTCGTCAAAAGGTTGGGGGTGGAAGGTGTTTTTTCTTACGCCAGGTCTTTGAAGGTGTGACGAGCCAGCGGGGAGGAACCGGAGCGTTTCTCCCATTCTCTTCAATTCTATGAATTCTGAATAAATCAGTCCTTTGCCCGTGTCCACATTCCCATCTGCTGGTAGCGTTGATGTCTTTTAGCGATCAGGTCTTCAATGGACATCTGGCGTAGCTCAGAAAACGTCTGTGTCAGTGCTTGACGGACATTCTGTGCGGTCTCCGTGGGGAACCGGTGTGCGCCCCCCATCGGTTCTTCGATGACCGCGTCGATCAATCGCAGGTCTTGCAGATCGCCAGCGGTCACTTTCATGGCTTCAGCCGCCTTAGGGGCCTGGGCGGCGTCCCGGTAGAGGATGGAGGCACAACCCTCTGGAGAGATGACGGAATAGATTGAATTTTCGAGCATGAGCACCCGATCTGCGATCCCGATCGCCAAGGCTCCTCCGGACCCGCCTTCACCGATGACCACTGCCACGAAGGGAACAGGCAGACTGGCCATGACCATCAGATTGCTGGCGATGGCTTCGGCCTGACCGCGCTCTTCGGCTCCCAATCCCGGATAGGCACCGGGGGTATCAATGAAACTGATGACCGGCCGGTTGAAGCGCGCCGCAAAGAGCATCAACCTCCTCGCCTTGCGATAGCCCTCCGGGTTCGGCATGCCGAAATTCCGATACAGGTTATCCTTGGTACCGCGCCCTTTCTGATGTCCGATGATCATGTACGATTGGTCTTCGAGCCGGGCGAAACCGGCGACGATGGCGGGATCGTCCCTGAAGGAGCGATCTCCATGCAATTCGACGAAATCGGTAAATATATTATTGATATAATCGAGGGTATAGGGGCGTTCCGGGTGACGGGCCAACTGGACGCGCTGCCAGCGGGTGAGAGAGGAATAGACATCATTGCGCAGCTTCTGAGCTTTCTTTTCCAGGCGCGCGATTTCATCATCCAATTCGATCTTGCTGCTGCCGGAAAGTGCTTTCATTTCGCCGATCTTCTTTTCCAGGTCGATGATCGGCTTTTCGAAATCTAAGGCGATACGTTCAGGCATAATCTACTCTATTCGCTTGGGGGAGATTCCTTCGAACCGCCGGAGCGAGACCGGCGCTGGTTCAGAGTGTCAATCTCCATGTGCAACAGGGTGATTTCAGCTGCCGGGTCGAGCTGCTGGCTGGGAATAATCTTGAATTCGAGCTTCCGGTTCTTAAGCGACTGGATCAGACCGATGATGTGATCGTAAGACACTTCCGATGTGGAGAAAACCAGCTCCTCCACTCCTTCCATATCGATGATTCGGTCGAGTTCGTCGGCATTACCGAGCACCGGGATTCCAGCGATAACCTGGCCGATATTCTCTTCACGGAAATCGACGAATCCTACTGGATCGATTTGACTGGTTCCATTGGACGTCAGTTGAACGGCGATGCGGCGGCCCAGATCGTCCGCCCCGACAATTAAGGCTCTGCGGCGGATGAACCTGCGAGAGACGTCTGACGCTTTCTTCTGTACCCACCTCTTAAACAGAATTCTCCAGCCTGGCATCGTTAGAATCATCCAGACGCTAAACCAGAGAACGACGAACCGGGAGAACGCCCATTGCTTGAAGAAATAGGTAAAGGCGGCGGCAAGGACAGCACCCGTGAGACTGGAATATAGTGATAAACGCCCGGAGAACCGTTTTGATCCATAGGCTCCGAAGTAAAAGCCAGCTCCCAGGTAAAAGAGGGTGTAAATGCTGTTGATCAGCCAGACTTCGGGGCTGTAGGTCGGTGCGCCGAAGCGCAGCAAACGGCCCGTTAAGATGAGGAGGTTCAGTAACAGCACATCGACCAAGGGAGTGTAGAGCCTATGCAGCAGCGGGATTAGGAGACGGCCCATACCCTGTACCCAGAAACCGAGAGTGAGCAATCCCTTCGACAGTTGTGATACGTTCCCGGCGAGGTTTTTGTCAACGAAGAGACGCATTGCCTTGCGGAAATGGTAGCGATGGTCGATGGTAGAGCGGCGGGTGCTCTCGCCCTTGAAGTGCACGATGCGGGTTGCCGGCTGGTAGAGAATGCGATGCCCTTGCCGGCGGATGCGATAGCAGAGATCTAGATCTTCTCCGTACATAAAGTAATCTTCGTCGAACCCCTGCAGAGCGTCGAGAAGGCTGCGACGTACCATCATGCAACAACCGGAAAGGGCATCCACATCATGCTGCTCGTCAGGATCCAGATAGGTGAGAAGATAGCGGCTGAAGAAGCGATTTTTAGGGAAGAGAGAGGAGAGGCCGGAAAGGTAAGCGAAGGCTACCCAGGGAGTCGGGAATCCCCGCATGCTGCGAGGTTCGAAGCGGCCGTCCGGCATAATAATTTTGGGACCGACAGCTCCCACGTCATCCAGTGAGCGCAAGCTGTCCCAGAGTATTTTCAAGGTATCTTCCTGGACGAATGAATCCGGGTTTAAGATCAAGACGGCATCGCCGTCAGCTCGTTTGAAGGCCTGATTGTTAGCCCTGGCGAAGCCGACATTTTCGCTGTTCTCAATCAGTCCAACGTCCGGATACCTGGTTTTGACCAGATCGGCGGAGTCATCAGCGGAAGCGTTATCCACCACGATGATCTGGACGGACAGACCGTTTGCAGCGCGTTGTATGGATTGAAGACAGTGGTCCAGGAAGGGTCGCACATTGTAGCTGACGACGACCACTGAAATGTCGACCCGAGACATAAGCTATAGAATTCCGAATAGCTGTTTGATCTTGAGTACCCACACCATCCAGATTGCCTCCCGCACGATCTGTGGGGACATCTTGGACTTGCCACCCACCCGATCGACGAAAATGATGGATATTTCCTTCAGCTTAAAGCCTTTGTGCCAGGCCCGGAAGCTCATCTCGATCTGAAAGGAGTACCCGTTGGAATGCACTCTCTCGAGATCGATCTCTTCAAGCACCTGGCGTTTGAAGCATTTAAAACCGCCGGTGGGGTCTTTGAGTGGTAACCCGGTGATCAGACGGGTATAGAGCGAAGCTCCGTAAGAGAGGAGCAGGCGGTGCAGCGGCCAATTGACGACATTGACGCCGTCGATATAGCGAGATCCCAGGATGAGGTCGGCTTCTCCGACCGCTTCCAGGAACTGTGGCAGCATCCCGGGATCGTGGGAGAAGTCCGCGTCCATCTCGATGACGAGATCGTAGCCACGGTCCAAAGCGTACTTGAAGCCGGTGACGTAAGCGGTTCCCAACCCCATCTTGCCTGCTCGTTCCAGGAGTTGGATTCTAGAACCGTGCTCTTTCTGCAAATCCTTTACCACCGCTGCGGTGCCGTCGGGTGAATTATCATCCACCACGAGGACGTCGAACTGCAGCCCCTGTTGCAACACCTCAGGGATGATACGCCCGATGTTTTCGATTTCGTTGTAAGTCGGCATAACGACCAGGGCACGGATTTCTCGGGGATCATCGGCGTTCATCACTTTTCTCCTCTGGGGGCAGCTTGTCCAAGTTTCAACTGTTTGACGTATTCCCTCAGGCCGTCGTCGATGCCTCTCGGCTGAAACTTTAATTCATCCTGAATTTTATCCAGGCAGAAGGTGGAATCAGGAGGGCGCAACGCCGTCTGTTTCAGGATTTCGGTTTTGAGGGATTTGATGCGACCGGGATCGGCGTCGAAATGGGCTGCGATTTTCCTGGCGAATTCAAACCGGCTTGCAGGTTCACTCCCAGACAGGTGATAGACCCCCCGTTTGCGCAACTGAATGATCCGGGCAGTGCCCCTGGCCAGATCGTCCGCAAAAGTGGGATTGCCGACTTGATCGTCAACGATGCCTATATCCCCGTCTTTTTCAAGGCTTTCACGGACAAAATCGACGAAATTCGGGCGGGCATGGGGCGCCACCCCGTAGAGGATCTGGGTGCGCACGATGGCATGGATCACATCGGAGCCTCGCAGGGCATTTTCTGCAGCCAGCTTGGATTTGCCGTAATACCCCATCGGCCGGGTAACATCCGTCTCCCGATAGGGAGGGTTCTGTCCGTCGAAGACGTAGTCGCTGGAGATCTGAATCAGGTGCGCCCTGGTTTTCAGAGCGGCGCGGATCAGATTTTCCACCCCGGTGACGTTTACCCGCCAACACAATTCTCGCTCCTCTTCACAGAGATCTACTCCAGTGATGGCGGCCGTGTTAATGATTACGTTCGGTTTAACTTCCAGAACCGCGTCGGTCACTTCGCGGCGTTTAGTGATGTCCAGGGGCAGGTACTTGAACGATCGACCAGAGAGATGAGTCTTCTTTGTCAGGTCCACCCCTATGATTTCATTTGCAGGGGAGAGCAGGTCAAACAGTTTTTGCCCCAGCAGGCCGTGACAACCGGTAATCAGAATCTTTTCCGCGTAAGGGATAAAGCGTTCGAGGACGTCGTCCGCTGACATAGCCACTCCCATGTGATTCCATCCCGCCTGATTCATTTCTACTTCTTTTCCGCAGAAGGGCGGTTCAGGGGCAATTTGCTGCCGTTCTGGCGGAAGGCTTCGAGTTTGGTGCGGATTTCGGGATTTTCGACGGCCAGAATTCGCGCCGCCAGGCAGGCCGCGTTGACGGCGCCCGCTTTTCCTATGGTGGTGACAGCCACGGGGACTCCGGAGGGCATCTGCACGCTCGAGAGTAGCGCATCCAATCCCCCCAGCGTTGAGGCTGCGAGAGGGATGGCGATGACCGGGAGCATGGTATGGGCAGCGCACACTCCGGCAAGGTGGGCAGCCATACCGGCGGCGGCGATGATAATCGAATAGCCCTTTTCAGCCGCCGTTCGAGCGAGTTCCGCTGTGGCATCGGGTTGACGGTGGGCGGAACTGATGCGGATGTCCGCTTCGATACCGAATGCATCCAGATAGGGATTCATGGCTTCGACAGTCTGGCGGTCGGATTCGCTGCCCATAAGAACCAATATACGGGGTGTTTGAGACATATTGCTTTTCCGAGATGATTCAGTAAGATACGTCCTGAGCGATCGGTTTGAATGTATCGAGAATAACCTCTAATTGCTTGAGGAAGGGTTCCTTCTCACCTCCGGGATTGAACACTTCTCCTTCGAGCAGGTAGACGTGCCGGTCAGCTGGATTGTAGAAGGCGCGGCAGAGGAAAGGTCCGCCTCCCTTGGAGTTTTCGGTCTCCCAGAGTCCCCTCATCTCCATTCCGGGGAAACCACATACGGTGGCTTCCACAGTAGTCAAGAAATCGAGATTAGCGCGCACCGGATCGGCGAATTGCGCCGCTAAGGACGACCAGGTGCCGTACAACCAGGCGGCATCGATGAGGTCTTCATCCAGGGTTGTAGACCGCCAGAGCGTGATCCACCGTCCCGGCTGCAGGCCTCGTTTCAGCCTCAACCAGCCCGCTTCCGGTTCTTCGCGTACCAGCACGTAGTCATGAGGGATACGCAGTTCGAAGCCGTATCGTTCCCGGATGTCTTCAGCCAGATCTTTCTGTTCGTAGCGGCGGTAGAGGCCCTTTTTTACCTGCTCGTTTCTCTTATTATCGAAGAGTTTAAAGAGAGGCTCCTTCTCCATCTGCAGCCGTTTTTTAAGGGAGGCGGCATCAGGTGTGACCAGAATCAGCATCTGCTGGCCGCTGGCCCATTCGTCTTCCTTGCTGAAAACGAAATAGTCCCCTCGCCGCACGCCTTCGATGACTTCCGGCGTGAGCATGGCGGAGATGGTTTCGGACAGTTCCCCGGTCTGATCGAGAACTCCAACCAGGATCAGGAAGCGCTGGGTCTGGAGGTCAGGGAGTTCTTCGATACCTCCGAAGAGGGGCTGGAATCGTCTTTCGGATTGGGGCGTTTCGATGACCGGGCAAAAGGTCTTGAGCAGGTCGGCTTCGAACGAACTTCGGAGTTCGGGATCGATCAAGAAGACGATTTCGTTATCCGGGCCGGTAGCCCTAGGTTTGAACGAACAGGCGTCAAGGCTCAGGCAGATCGGGAAGCACACGATCGTCATCAACAGCACCACCTTAGGCGCGATCGCGATCTTGGATTTTTTCCCCACCATGATCATCTATTCAGGCTGATTTATTGAATATATAAAGGTTTGACGACCCGGAACCGGGTTTGAGACCAGCCAGGAAGCTGATTGCGCCCAGGAACAAGCCGCGCGGCGCTTTTATCCCCGCCATCACTCCGGTTGACCAGCTCACTTCGGAGAGCAGGGCGTGATAGAAAGGGTCCAAGGGGAGCGATTTTTTTCGTAGCAGTTGCAGACCCAGCGGAGCGAAGAGCACGTTCAGGTCAGCGGGACTAAAATGGTATAGGTGGCGCGGGGCATCCCAGGCCACCCAGCGAGAACCGTAGAAAAGGGCATCGACCGAACCGGGATTGGGGAGTGCCACAGCCAGATGCCCCCCCGGTTTTAATGCTCCGGACATTCTGGTTACTGCACCTCTCAAGTCGGGCAGATGTTCCAGTGAATGCCAGAGAGTAATGAGATCGAAGGTTTCTCCCAAAACGATCTCGGCGGGATCCCCGATCAGAACCTCACAGCCACGCTCTGTCGCTATCGCAGCAGCCTCCGTCGATATCTCGATACCCGTCACCTGCCAGCCCCGCCGTTTGAGCTCCACCATGAATTCGCCGGTACCGCAACCGACGTCCAGCAGTGATCCCGGGTTGAGATTTCTGCAGATTTGCGTTGCTTTCCAGCGCGTGGTAAAACGGCGGGAAGCCCGGAAAAGCAGTCCGACCAGTCCGCCACCCCGGCGGCGATGGGGATCATAGGAGTCGGCACTGTAGTGATCCTTAAGATCGGACGAAAGCGGTCTGGGATTCAGATATAAAAAACCGCAGGATGAACAAGCGACGATTCGATATGCATTCTCCCGCGGTTGGTTATGCGCCCGTTCAATGTGAAAGGTCAGACGGTCCGGGACATCCTGAAATTTGCAGTAATCACCGCTGCCGCAAAGTGGGCAAGGGATATCCCGGGAGGACGTTGAACGATTCACTTAACCGGCTTGATTAGTACTTTTTCCACTTGGCGGCCGGCTCGAAGTAGATGCGCAGCCCGATCTCCGCAAACGCTCCGCTGAAATCTACCTCGAAGGTATCGTACGTGGAGGTGCCGTCGGGGTTCGTCCAGTAGACGGTTTCTCCCTCCTTGTGGACACCGTTCTCGTCCCAAACTTCCCGGAAGTACTTAAAGCGGGTGACGGGCGCCCAGCGGAATCCACCGCCGAACCTCAAGGAGAGCGCACCAGAGAGGAACAGTTCGGCTCCCAGATTGCCCGTAAAACCGAAGGTGCGGCCGTGTGCGCCGTAAATGCCCCCTCCGTAACTGGCTGCCGCTTCTGGTGAGGTTTCCAGGTCGAGATTGGCCAGGTAGAAGGCGGGTCCGCCGCCGATCTGAATGTTGAACGCAGGTAGAAGGTGCCAGTAGTAGTTGGCGGTGACGAAGAGTTCGGTGGTATTCGTGAAGACCCGTCCGACCTGGTCGGGGTAGCCAGCCTGGGACGCGATGGCGGTGGCACTGTCCGTTCCCAGGACATTCAGGCCAATATGCCAGCCGAAATAATCCTCACTCTTGTACAGGAGGGAGATGCCTCCCGTGATGGCTCCCACCGACTCGGTATATTCAGTCTGAGTGTATCCCTGAGTCCCGGAGAAACCCTTGACGAAAGCGTTGGGATCCGCGTTGTCCAAGTACATACTGTAACCACCGCGCAGTTCGACGCCGTACTGGTGATCGATATCTCCTGCTTGAACGGTGTAACTTGCGCATAACGAAAGAACCAGAGCCAGGGCAGTCAAACAAATTAGAGCGCGCATTATACCTCCTGTATTGGGCGTAATGTTATTCATTCAAAGTTGATAGCGGTGCAATATTTGCGCAGTTTTTTTGCGTCTCAAGATGAAGTGCTGCATGACGATGGATCCCCGGAACATCTTTTTCATGACCTGGGAATCTCGAATCCGCCTGATTTTATGGACGTGCTGCCGCTTGTGCAGCGATTTTACAAGCAGAAATGGGAGTTCAGCCTGAACCTGAAGCGCCGCAGGTCCCCGGCGGAAGTCTCCGCGCAGAAAGGAGACGAATATGATCCCCCACTCAAGAATAACTCTCGAAGGCAAAATCCAGACCAGTTTAGAGAGCGAATAATTCTTGATCAGGCAGATGATGCTGTTGCGGTGGTTCAGGTACATCTTACGCCGCTCAGTATTGGGGAGCGTGTGCCCGGAAAAGTGGTAAGCGACGGCTTCCGGAGCCCTCACCAACCGGTATCCGGCGAGTTGCAGGCGCCAGGCTAGATCAATCTCTTCCATATGCGCGAAGAAGTCTTCGTCGAGGTACTTCACCTCCTCGAGAGCGTCCCGACGAAAGATGGCGCAGGTGCCGCAGGCCCAGAAGATATCCGAAGGGCTGTCGAACTGGCCTTCGTCCTTCTCCGTTACCATGAAGGTGCGGCCGAAGGCGAAAGGGAAGCCGAAGATATCCATCAGGCCACCGCAAGCGCCGGAGTAATCGAAGTGCTCCGGTTTACGGATATTCAGCAACTTGGGCTGGGCGCCTCCGATTTGAGGATCGGCGTCCAGGGTCTTCACCAGGGCTTCCAAAGCCCCGGCATCAAGGACGGCGTCATCGTTTAAGAGCAGGACATATTCGGCTTCAGAGCGGCCGATCCCGACGTTGCAGCCGCCGGCATAGCCTCTGTTGGTTTCCAGTACGATCTGCTCCACGGCGGGAAATTCCGCCGCCACCATCTCCCGGCTACCGTCGTCAGATCCATTTTCTATTAAAAGAACTTCGAAATCTGTGAAGGTCGAACCATAGATACTGCTCAGGCAATCTCTGAGGATATCCACCCCCTTCAGGTGGGGGATCACAATGCTGAGCTTCGGTGCTACGGGACCGGTCACGGCTGATCGTCCCGGGTTAATTCCTGATAGCGCTTCAGGCGTTCCTGTGCCTGCCGGTCGTTGGGATGCCTTGTCACCCAATTTTCCAGGAGCTCGCGAGCGTTGATGTAGTCCTTCTGGCGTTCGTAGACCATTAAGAGACCCCCGATGACCGCGCCATCGTCGGGATTCCTCGAAGCCAGGTCCTCGTAGATTTTGCGCGCTTCGTCCGTTTCGCCGAGTTGTAGATAGGTCATCGCCACCCGCGAAGAGAGTTCTGCGTCCATAGGCATGGCGCTGACTTCAGCGATCAACTCCTGGGCTTCGGCATCCAGTTTCATCTGGCGGTAGGCTGTGGCGACCTGCAGTTTCATTTCGGGGCTGGAGTCGATCTCCAGCGCTTGATCGAAGGCGTTGAGGGCTTTAGTCGTATCGTTCAACCACTGCAGGTAGACGGCGCCATAACGGAACAGGTTTTCTGGACTAACATCACGCCTCTCAGTAAGACGTTCAAGGCGCTCCGCCAGCTCATCCGATCGGCCCAGATCATGGTAGAGCTGTCCGATGTGGAGGACGATTTCAGGCGTGCCGATGGGGACCACATCGTCGGGCAGGTAACGGTCCATGGCGTCGAGGATGAAGAGCACTTTGTCGCGGTCGGAGAAGCGGTCGAATTCGGCGTAAGTTTCGGCGACCGGTTTCTGGGAATCGTAAACTGCCGTGCCGGGTTGATCCAGGGTCAGGTAATGCGTTGCCAGCTGCAAGAAAGCGCTGCGGTAATTCTGCAGCAGGCGGTGGACGTTGTCGTCGTAGTGGATGTTGGGATTGTCCAGGTTACGGTAGAAATCCCGGTATTTGTTCAACAGGTTCGCCTTGAGCATGTCGGGATCGATGCGCTGGCCGGTTTCGGGGTTGACGCGGAAAGCCAGGCCCTCCATGGTGAGGTGATCCCTGAGGTTGAGCATATTGGTGTTGGAGACCGTCACCGCGAAGTAGACGGGCCGCTGCCATTTATTGGCCCGGATGATGTCGAGAATCATGATGTCCTGCACGCGCAGGAAGTTGGGTTCGCCGGTATCTCCCTGCCCCGTGGGGATGTGCATGGTGGCGGGGACATCCCATTCCATGGTGCCACCGTCGGGCGTTTCCAGCCGGACAATGGTGGGACGATTGGGATCGTTTTTGGACCAGTAGCGCTGGCGCAGCGCGGTGATGTCGTGCTGATCCAGGTAGCGGTCGATGTAGTCGTCGCTGAAGGAGATGGGCACCCTCGGTTCCTGGTGCTTCAACTGCTTGATGTACCAGCCGGTGTTGAGGAGCGAGAGATTGACCACGCGCACGTCCTTGCGGACGCCCATCACCTCCTGGAGGTACCAGAGGGGGAAGGTGTCGTTGTCCCCGTTGGTAAAGAGGAGGCCGTCCGGCTCACAAGTTTCCAGGATGTTGCGCGAATAATCCCAGGCGACGTAATTGCCCGAGCGGTTGTGCATGTGGTAGTTCTTGACCAGCATGTTCAGCGGCACGGCGACGAAGAGTGCCGCCGCCAGCACAGCCGCCTGGGGAAGGTTGCTCTTCTTTTTGAACCAGTTCGAGGCGGCTTGGATTAGCCCCTGCGCGCCGATACCGATCCAGAGGGCGAAGGCGTAGAAACTCCCCACGTAGGCGTAATCCCGCTCGCGCGGCTGGGGGTTGTCCTGGTTCAGATAGACGATGACGGCATAACCGGTCAGGAAGAAGAGGGTGAACACAATCAGCGCCCTGCGGCGGTCTTTGGATACGTGGTGAAGCAGACCCCACAGGCCGAGCAGCAGGGGCAGGGCAAAGAACTTTGAAAATTCGACGCGTGCGCCCTGGTAATCGCCGTCCTGGCCGACGTACTGCCAGAGTAAGTAGCGGTTGTACATGTAGTCGACCTGGTAGCGCCAGAAGAAATCGGATTCACTCAGGTAGTTGGGGTCGTTATTCCAGCGGCGCGGGAAGATGCCGGTTTCGCCGTACTGCTCCCGGTTCAGGTACGATAGGAAGCGTTCGATGGTGTCCGGGTTGTTCTCGTCGATGGGCGGCTGCAGGGTGGAGCGGATGAAGATGACGCCGTAGGTGGAATAGCCCAGGATGATCAGCACGGTGGAGATC
>JALGZU010000166.1 GCA_025774735.1 candidate division LCP-89 bacterium
AGGTCGTAGAGGAAATCTCCGGGACCGAAACTGTGTGAAAAAGCCATGCCCCCTTCCAGCGAATACGACAGCCTCCACCCGCAGATCAGCAGTTTCCCGCCGTGTGTCAGGTACTTCCGGAAAGCCGTCGTGTCCGTCCCGAACGTGGCCGTGTTGTAGTCTCCGTGAGCCAGCAGCAGGCTGTACGGAGCCAGGTCGGCGTCGCTCAGGGAAATACTCGCCGCCAGGCTGTCAGCGCGGTCCCACTGGCCCTCCACCTGGTACTCTGCCAGGACGGAGCTGTAGAAAGCGTCCACCTCTTCGTCAGGTGGAGGCGTCCCGCTTCCGTCCGGCGTGGCGTCCAACACCAGGATTCCCAGGTGATGCGACGCCAGTTGCCCCTCCTCGACCTCACCCGGCTCCCCCACTGCCAGCTGGTCGTTGCGGGTTCGCAAGCGGTAAAGGTAGAGCTGCCCGACCTCTGGATCCCAGTCGAAATAGCTCGAATCCGGGTGGGAGAGCATCGCGATCTCGCTGAAATCGCCGCCCGGTATCGCCCTCTCGATGATGGTCTCCAGGGTGTTCGGTTCCGGGCGAGGTGTCCAGCGCATATCCACGCCCGTCGGTGTGGACGTCGTCTCGAAATCCTCCGGCGGCGGAGCGGTGATCGGCATCCCTGACGCCTCGTCGCTAAAGCGTGAAGGCAGCCCGTTGTCTCCGGCCACCGACAGGCTGATTTCGTACTGTACTCCTTCCATCAATCCGGATAGTTGCAGGAAGGAGGTATCCGCTACTGTGACGATGTCTTCCCAATAGAGTTGTTCGGATGTCCGGTACGCCACCCTCACCGATCCCCCCGGCGGAGTTAACGTATCCGGCCAGCTGACCAGGAGGCTGACGCCGTCCCCTGCGTTCGCCACGGTCGGCGCAGCGGGAGTCTCCGGAGCCGACGCCAGGACGCAGGTCGCTCCCAGCGCCAGACGCGCCACCCGGCGTGCATAGGAGACCGACATGTTCTCCGGCAAGTCGGTGCTGTCGTGCTGGAAAGCCACGTCCTCCGCCGTCTCGATCAGCCGCGCCGAGGTGTAGCCCAGTTCGTAAAAGGGGATGTGGTCGCCGCCCCGCCCCGGCCGGTCGATGGCGTCGTAGAGAATCACGGTCAGGTTCTCTGTATAAGCTTCACCCACCCACTTGAGATAGCGGGCCAGTTGTCTCGATGACGAACTCTGAGGCCCCCCGGAATAGCAGCGAACCGTCACCGAATCCACCACGCCGTAAGGATCAACGATGTGACCGATCATATCCAGGTTGATCATAGCCGTCACCGGAACACCGCTGTCGTAGAGCCACTGCGAATACGCCTCCGCACCCAGTAAACCCTGCTCTTCGCCCGCGCTGGCCGCCAATACGATGGTCGTCGACAGGGATGTGTCGGACAGAATCCGGCCGATCTCCAGCAGCGAAGCGATGCCGCTGCCGTCGTCGTCCGCTCCCGGAGCGAACCCCGCGGTGTCACTCGATGAAGCGTTCCTCGTATCTAAGTGTCCACCCAGCACGATCACCCTCTCATCGCTGCTGGTCCCCGCCAGCGTCCCGTGGACGTTATAACAGCTGTACAGGGAACCGCCCCAGTTCGACGTCCAGGGGAAAAGCTCGGCCGGTACCCCGTTCTGCCCGAACTTCCCCTGCACCCAGTTCCGCGCCGCCCCGATGCCGGTGCGGTCCAAAATCGTGTCCGAGTACGTATGCCGGGTGTGGAATCCGACCAGGGTGTCGATGGCCGCGCTCATCTCGGCCTCACTGATCTGTTCCACCAGGCCCAGAATGCCCGGATCGGCTGGCAGGGGAGCCGGATCGGCCGGAGCCGGGTGCTGCACAACCAACAGTGCCAGAACGCAGAGAGTCGCGAGTCTTTTCATCATGTGGGAGCCTTCAGAAGATTTGATGGAGGAATATACGGATTTATTCCGGCTTTGTCAAGCGGGGGATGGGGGAGAAGCCCGTGTTTATTTTATCAGCAACATCTTTTCTGTGAGCGTCCGGTTACCCGCCACCAGCCGGTACGGATACATCCCGGATGGCAGGTTCAAGCCACTGAATGTGACCTCGTGCCGGCCCGCCGCCTGCCAACCCTCCACCAGAGTCTTGACTTTGCGCCCCTGCAGATCGAAGATGTCGAGTGTAACTCTGCCGGCTGCGGGCAGCAGGTAGGTGATCGTCGTGGTCGGATTGAAGGGATCGGGGTGATTTTTCTCCAGAATCAGAGTTCCGCCCTCGGGCAAACCGTCCATCTGCCGGTAGGGCGGAAAGTCGTTGTCGATGAAGATCGCCATGCTGCCCGACGTCGAATTCCCTGCGCAGTCATGCACGATCACCTCCAGCAGGTAGGGTCCGTTGTAGAAGTTGCGCGTGTCGAAGATTTCCAGGCTGTCCGCCGCGGTGATCGCCGAATCCCCGTCCGAATTCGTCAGGATATAGTAAAAATCCTTGGTTGTGCTGTTGTTCGTCGAAAAGCAGGTCTGGTCCCGGCTGTACATTGTCTCCAGCACCAGTGTTTCGTATTCATTGCTGAAGTACGTATCCAGAGGCATGTCCTGGACGAAGCTGTACTGTTCGTAAACCGGCACGAAGGGATTTTCCGGAGCGAATAGTCTGAACTGTAGATCCCAGACGTTGATCCTCGATTCGAAGGCTGTCGAAACGGCGTAATCCACGCATTTGGCGATGATCTTAATCTCGCCGGAGAGGTTCAGCGGATCCAGGTAGACCCCCTCCCGCGTCCTGAAGGCGAACCGTTCACTGCCCAGCGCATATTCGATGACCGGCGAAATGGAATCAGTCATGTTGGTCACGTCCACCAGAGGATTATCCACCGTCCACCAGTCGCCGTTCCAGATGTGAGCCGATGGAGCAATCCTGGCGAAATGGCAGTGCGGTTCGAATCCCCAGGCGGGGAAAATCGTCCCGATCACGTCCCCCGCAGTCACGCTGTCCCCCACACCGAAAGAAAACGAATCCTGATTTAAATGAGCGTAGAGGTACCCTTCCTCGACCTCTCCCAGATTCCCGATGGCGATCCGCCAGTAGCGCTCGTCCCCCGTTGTCAGAATCGCCTCCACCACGCCGTCCTGGACGGAATAGACGTTCTCGAAAGGATCTGCGAAGAAATCCACCCCCGGATGCAGGTAGAGTGAACTCCATTCCTGGAGTTGTGCGTAGGAGTTCTTCACTACCGAGGCGAATGAGGTTTCATTGTAATACAACGGCGCCCGGATCCGTTCGTGGGTATCGAGCGTCTCGCCCGGTTTGGTGCAGGTCCGCTCCTCCAATAATTCGATTTCGAATTCGGTCTCCAGTTCGTACAATTTGTAGTGTCGTAATCGCCCCTGTCCGCTTCTCTCAACGAAATACAGCCGTCCCCCGAGCATCCGGACATCGAAAAAACGCCCCGCACTGGCAAAGATTGACTTCAATTGTCCCGATCTTAAAAGGTACAGCTCCGATGCCGTGAATATAATCGGCGTGTCTGCTAAAAAGTGCAGGCTAAGCGGGGTAGTATCAATCGGGAAAGTCATATCGCGATAACGGACGCAGTGAGTCTCGTAATCGTAAAAGAACGGCCGGCCCAGGTCATCCAGATCGAAGATGGTCGCGGCAGGGTAACGCCAATTTTCGCCCGTGGTGAGGTCGATGGTTGTGAGAGCTTCGCCGTCGAAAAAAGCGGCATACTGGCCGGTTGGCGAAAGGGTCAAGTTGATGATCTGTTGGAAATCCAGGTGCTTCTTCAATCCGAAGGTCGGATCGTAAAACCGGATCGTTTTCGGCGTGGATCCTTCGCCGAACGAGAACGTAACGCAGCCTGAAACCGATTCCACGTAGCAGTCCCCGCGCAGATTGGGTGGGGTGCTTTCGCCGGAATTATCCCCGGTTGGTCTGAGGCGGCTATGCAGCTCCTTTCCATAACTGATACGCCCGGATTGGTTCAGAAATACACCCGTTTCATCAGCCGCCCGCGCTGGCGGAAAAAGGGTGAAAATGCCGGTGGTCAACAACACCGCGGTCAGAGGGATACAGTGCCGTTGCCTGGATCTTGACGAACGCGTTTTAATCCCGTTTTGCATGGATGTCAACCGGTTATAACCGCTTCTACTTAAAATAACCCATAATAGCACTGCCTGTCAACAAAATCCGTCCGTAATCGGCGAAGCGCTCGCACAATCTTTGCGAAAGGAATTGCATTTAAAACCGGGATTGCTTATATTAAAGCTGTAGGTTTATTCCTTATCATGTATAAGTAAAACATTAACTAACGTCAATATGTGATTCAAGTCACGCGTGAAGGATATTTGATCGATTGCTTGTAAATTATTCCGGGCACGACGCGTAGCCTTTGACTCGGCTTCGAAAACACGTAAGGTAACACTATATGGCGGAACAGCCGCGCAGGCGCAGCATTCTTTTGGTAATTTTCCCCTTCTTGCGTTGGTTTAAATATTACAGCCGGCAGCAACTCCGCGCAGATTTCATCTCCGGGTTGACCGTTGCCCTGGTGCTGATTCCCCAATCGATGGCTTACGCCCAACTCGCCGGCTTGCCCCCCTATTATGGGCTCTACGCAGCCCTGCTGCCCCCTTTGATCGCCTCCCTCTTCGGTTCCAGCAACCAGCTCGCAACCGGACCCGTCGCCGTCGTCTCACTCATGACCGCCACCGCGCTGGAACCGCTGGCCACCGCTGGCAGCGCCGAATATATCGCCTACGCTATACTACTCTCAGTGCTGGTCGGCCTGTTCCAGTTCTCACTTGGGGCCCTGCGACTCGGGCTGGTCGTCAATTTTCTCTCACACCCCGTCGTCAGCGGATTCACCAACGCTGCCGCCATTATCATCGCGACCTCTCAGCTCTCAAAACTCTTTGGAGTCTACGTCGATAAGGCTGAACACCACTACGAAACCATCTACCGGGTGCTGGTCGCCGCCGTCTCCTTCTCCCACTGGCCCACGATCGTCTTCGCTGCCCTCTCCTTCACCATTATGGCCGTCCTCAGAAAGGTGGACCGCAGAATCCCCAATGTCCTGGTTGCCGTGGTCATCACGACCCTGATCTCCTGGGCGGTGGGCTTCGATAAGAGCCAGAGTGTGAGTATCAATCAGATTCCCGGCGAAAATGTACGGCAGGCCATATGGACCTATAACTCGTCCATCAGCCAGTTCGAAGCTAAATCGGAACAGAAGGTCACCTTGAGGTCCCACTTGAAAGAGGTGCAGAAGAACTTCGGTGCTAACTGCTCCGAAGCCTTCAATCTCGAGGCGCAAATTTCGATCCTCGAAGTCGAAATGGATAAACTACAAGAGGAGGGCAGCGATTATAGAACCATCCTGCGTACCTTCCGTTTTGAAAACGCCGAAATTCCTGGTGCCGGTTTGATCTATTGCCTTAAAGGCGAACATCCCCCCGGGTTAACCGGGGATGGCAGAGCCTGGCGACTGCGGGTCGGCAACGATCACCTGGATGAAGCAGCCTTGCCGTTTATGGCTGGAGGTGCGGTCGTCGGCACCATCCCCAGGGGGATCCCTAAAATCGCCTTGCCCCGACCCGATTTCGGAGTAATGCTGGACCTGCTCGCCATGGCTGTGATCATCTCCCTTTTAGGCTTCATGGAAGCCATCTCTATAGCCAAAGCCATGGCGGCTAAAACCGGCCAGCGCCTTGATCCCAACCAGGAATTGATCGGCCAGGGTCTGGCCAACATGGTCGGGGCTCTCAACCAGAGTTACCCGGTCTCAGGATCCTTCTCTCGGTCTGCCGTTAACCTGCAGGCCGGTGCCGTCACCGGGCTGTCAAACGCTTTCAGCAGTATGGTCGTGGTCATCACCCTGGTCTTTCTAACCCCGCTGCTCTATCACCTCCCCCAGGCGGTGCTCGCCTCCATTATCATCATGGCGGTGATCAACCTGGTCAACCCGGCCGGATTCGTGCACACCTGGAGGGTGCAGAAATACGACGGATATACCGCCATCATTACCTTTGTCTGTACCCTGGCCTTCGCCCCCCATCTGGACAAGGGCATCATGATCGGCGTCGTGCTCTCTTTGGGGCATTTTCTCTTCCGCAACATCAAGCCCGATATGGCTGTCCTCTCCAAATGGACCGATGGCACTTACAGAAACGCAGATATCCGCAAGCTTTCCAAATGCCGGCATATTGCTGTCATTCGGTTCAATAACAGTCTCTTCTTCGCCAATGTCAACTACCTCGAAGAGAAGGTCCTCGAACCCATCGCCTCCATGCCCCTGTTAAAACACATCCATGTCGTCGGCAATGGCATCAACGAACTGGACGCCTCGGGTGAAGAGATCCTCTCCCAGTTGATCGATCGAGTCCGCGAAGCCGGTTATGACTTCTCCATGAGTGGATTGAACGACAATGTAATCGAAACCATGAAACGGACCCACCTCTTCGAAAAGCTCGGCGAAGACCATATCTACGGCAACGTTGC
>JALGZU010000167.1 GCA_025774735.1 candidate division LCP-89 bacterium
GGGATATACCTATAAAAAACACGAAGTTGGTGATATAAATCCCCCAGAAGGTGGGGCGGTTCATCCCGGTTACGCCCAAACCGTTACGGAGTTGAAGGATGTAAGCTACGACTCCCCACAGAGTAATCAGTGAAAGGATCACTACCGTCCATCTAAATCCGCGGCCGCTATGAGTGATGGGTCTAATCAGCGCTTCATCGCCGTATCCAGTTGCCTGGTTCATGCCCTATTCTCCTTCGCTCAAATAGTACACCTTGGGTTCCGTTCCCAGCTCCTCCAACTGACGAAAGGCGCGCTTCGACGTTGCCAACTCTGCCACCTGGCTATGGGGATCATCTAAATCACCGAAGGAGATCGCTTCCGCCGGACAGGTTTCCATACAGGCGGGGATGTAGTCGTCCGGCGCCAATTCGCGCTTCTCCATCCGAGCGCGCTCACGAGCCTTAATCAGACGATGGTGGCAAAAGCTGCACTTTTCCACAACGCCTTTTTCGCGCACAGAAACGTCCGGATTCAGAGCGCGCTTCTGACCCTTGCTCCAGGAAGGTTCATACCAGTTGAAGAACTTCGCCGAGTAGGGACAGTTGTTGGTGCAATACCGGCATCCGATACAGCGCGGGTACACCTGGGCCACCAGTCCTTCCGGATTTTTATAGGTGGCTCTCACCGGACACACCTTGGTACAGGGAGGGTTGTCGCACTGCATGCAGGGTCGGGGTGCGACCTTCTGAATACCACCATGATCCTCACCCCCTTCCAGAGGGACCAATTCCATCCAGTAGATGGCTCTTTTTTCACCTGCCTGGGCGGAACCGACCACCGGAACGTTGTTTTCCTGCCGACAGACGGCTGCACAAGTTCCGCAGCCGGTGCACTTGTCTAAATCTATCACCATTCCCCAACGAGGCATGAAGTCTCCGTTTCGATTAATGGATGAGATTGCTGCAAGATTAGACCGGATATAATTTTACGCGCGTGCAGGTCAGAGCCGCAGATCCGGTTATTGGATCGGGCGCGAAGGGACGCAACGCGTTCGGGTTGACGCCGACACCCTTAGCCCAGCGTCCCAATTCGGTGTGTCCACCCCCCAGAGCAATGGCCACCGCCTCATTCGACGCGCCGGAATAGATCCGTACCGGCAGCTTGATCCGCCCCCTCGGTGATTCCACCCAGACCATGTCATTGTTCCTCAGCTTCAGTATCTCTGCCGTTTCCCTTGAGATCTCGACCTTTGTTCCCCAGACATCCTGGTGTAAGGCATTCGGCATTTCCTGCATGGTCGAAAGCGCCGCACCGGTATCACCGCGCCGGTACTGCGTTTCGTGCAGCATCAAAGCGTAGGGGAAAACCTTCTCATCACCTTCGAATGAGGCTTCCTCGTAGTGCGGGAGACAGAAATCTTCCGCCTGAGGTTCAGAGTGGGTGAATGCCGGGATGAAGTGGTCCTTGGTCCGCTCCAGTGTCCGGGAATAAAATTCAAATTTGCCCGATGGAGTACGAAAAACTTCGCGCCAACGCCCATGTGAATAGACCGGATCCCACCAGCCACCGTTCGTCTCCAGTTGTTTCCAGAACTGTTCGAAGCTCTCGTAACCCGGATCCCTCCAGCCCATATTTTGCAGAGTCCTGAGCCATGACGGGTCAAATGAACCATTAGTGATATATCCAGAACCTGAACGATAGACTCCCGCCAGAGATTCTCGCAGATAGGCTCGGTAATTCTTCCAGGGAAAAGCCTCGGCAACTTCGCCTCCCAGCCGCTCGGTTAGAGCCAGGATGATGTCACCCGCTGATCGTGACTCCCCTGCTGGTAGAGTCGAAGGCTTTCGCAATCCCAATGTGCGCCGGAGAGCGGCGCCCGGCGGCGTGACACCGTCGCCCCACTCTTCCAGGAACGTTGTCGTGGGCAGAATGATATCCGCCCAGGCAGAGGTTTCATCCGGGAGGTTCGTCATGACAACGAGATGCTGTAAATACTTTAAAGCCTCCTTCATCTTCTCGGCTTCAGGGAAGCTGTAAAAGGGATTGCCTCCCATTACAATCAGCATATCCAACCGGTAGGGTTTTCCCAGGAAAAGGTTCTCCGGGAGCCTGTTTGGAGTGCTGGCAGCGAGAGGATTGTAAACTGAACCTGCACCATCAGCACGCGGTTGCTCCAATCCTTTACGAGCAATTTGATCCGGTTTCGGTTCAGGAAATTCCGTGTACGGTACGGGTTGTTGGACTAAAATCCCGCCGGGACGGTCGATCGCCCCTCCAAGAGCGTTCAGAGCATGTATTGCCATCTTTGTATAGGTTGTAGATGACGTCTCTCCAAAGTCTCCCGTGGGGATCGCCACCGAGGGTTTACGGGTGGCGAAGTCGTGAGCCAGTTGATCGATGACCGTGACCGGAATACCGGTGATTTTGGATACACGATATACAGTGTAATCTCTGAGAATCAGAGACTTGAAGCCCAGGTGAAATTTACCGCTTTTATCGTGCCAGTCTTCGAAGCCAAATGTCTGTCGGCGGATAAAATCTGCATCATAAAGACCGCGCTTGATAAGGATGTAAGCGATGCCCAGCGCTAAAGCCCCTTCCGTACCGGGCTTGATGGGGATCCACTGGTCGGCTTTGCGGCCGGTCTGCGTAAGGTGTGGTTCGATCTGTACCCAACGCCCCCGTGTAGCCGGGCGGCCCCGGCGGAACCTGCTATAGGCGCCGTTGAAATGCACCGGCGCCGGACCACTGCCCAGCAGGTCGGCACCGAAGCAGAGGACAAAATTACTGTTTTCAATATCGTACCCTTCGGGCTCCGATACACCCTGCATCAGCCGGATCGCCGGATTTGCCGGGTAGCCCAGGTCAAGGGTCAAATCATTCGGAGAACCGAAGGCCTGTAAAAAACGCGAGCTCAATCGCCCGAGGCTGTTGTGCGCATCCCGGCGGAGTATCCCCAATTTTTCCGCTCCGCGCTCCCTGACCTCGTACAGATTAGAAGCGATTTCAGATAGGGCATCATCCCAGCTTATCGGTTCAAACTTCCCGGAGCCACGCTCTCCTGAACGCTTCAAGGGCTGTAGAATCCGGTCGGGATGATGTAGCTCTTCGAGCAGAGCTGTGCCGCGGGCGCAAATATGTCCCCGGTTGACCGGGTGAAGGGGATTGCCGGAAATGCTCACCGCCTGACCACCGACCTTTCTGACCCTTAGACTGCAACTGTTGGGACAAACACCGCATAAACTCAGGGCGACTTCTTCCAGCGGAGGTATCTCGTGTGACTCATGCACCAGTGCCCGGCTCAGACCGGGTGAAAAAAGAGGTAATGCCAGGCAGGCTCCGCCCATGGATTTCAGAAACTTCCGACGCTGCATAGGATCCTCTATCTATGACAACTCAAACAGTCGTTGTAAACATTATTTTGTTCGTGACACTTCATGCATCTTTCCATCGAGATGCGGATTGCCGGTTTCGTGGGAGGCTTATTCCGCTCGGCGATGGCGCCGTGACAGGTGGAGCATTCCAGGGTTCCGGCCTTGACGTGCCTTTGATGCGAGAAATACACATGATCCGGCACGCGGTAAATCCTTTCCCAGTATAACTGCCCTCCGTCGGCCTGAAGGGAGCGCAGTTTTTCCTCTTCGGGATTTTCCGTCAGCGGCTCTTCGTGACAGGTTAGACAAAGGTCTAAATCCGGGAGCCCGGCGAACGTTTGCGTTTCCACGTACATGTGGCAGTCGCTGCAACTTAATCCGACCTCGTCGATGTGTTTCTGGTGGTTGAAGCGGATGGGTTGTCGGGCGAAGGCGTAAAGTCCGAGCGCCATCAATGTGATAGTCATAAACCCGAAGGTTACCAAGTAATTTCGTCCCGTCATTCTGGTTTGACTCCTCGGTCTCAATGAGTACTTTTTGCTTGTTTGGAGCAGCGAATAGCCTCTTTGAGGACTTTAATAATTTCGTTTTCGTCCACCGGCTTCATGATGTAATAGAATATCCCCTTACTGCGGATCTCCCGCTCTAATGCCAGTGAATCGGCATCGCCGTTTTTTTCTTCCGCAGCCATGATGATTACCTTCAGGTCCGGATCGATCTTCTGCAGAATCGAAATGGCCTGGATGACGTTCAGCTCATCCGATGAAATCTTCTTGTCAAAGGACAACAAAATCACATGAAACGCGCCCCGCTTAACCAGAAGCAGCGCTTCGCTGATTTTAGAAGCGAGGGCGATTTCGTATTGATCTGCTAAAAGGTCGAACATTCTCTGTCGTTCGGTTGCATCACCCTCGCAGATCAAGATCACCGGCTGCTGTTGCTCTTCAGCGTTTCGTTCCTTTGGAGCCATCGAGTAATTAGTAAATCCAGGAATTCAGTACTTTCTTATCCTGATATTTACAAAACTCAAGCCACAAAAATTTGAAGATGCCTTATAATTGTTTTATAATGACTTCACAGAATAGTAGCAGGGAGATCTGCCTCAAATATAATCGGGCAAAATTTCCTATATCAGGCATTATGCCCGATCCCGAAATGCCCGATACTTCAGGATGCGGCTTTTGGAAAGCTCTATTTGATTTGGGGCGGATTGGGCGGAACGATGATGAAGGTCTCGGCGGATTACTTATGGATGGGGACTATGCTCATTTGATGGGGATGGAGATCACAGATCGCGATTTAGTTTTAGTAATAGACGACGTATTTAAGATAGCGCCTTAGCAGAATTTGTGTTCTTACAGGGGATGGAATCGGTTCTGAAAGGAAATTGACAACTTTGTGGACTACTACAACCATGATCGTTATCACGAATCGCTGGAGAATCTGACGCCGGCTGACGTCTATTTTGGCAGGGGAAAGAAGATCTTAAATCAGAGGGAATTAGTTAAACGCAGAATTTTACAGGCGAGAAAACAGTACAATTTAAACAACCGGAAAGAGACAGCGTCCTTAACTCTGGTAACCACCGAATCTCTCCCTTAACTTTTCAGCAGAATTGTCCGAAAGGCTCTGATGACGTACAGTCTAAGGCTGGATTCATCAGGTTTCCCATTCATTAAAGACTGCCCGTTACTCTATACCTGAGCCAGAATATATAAACCGCACAAGTCAGGGATTATTTTCTTCACCGAACAGTTTTTCAACCAGCATGGTCAGGATTGGGCCGGCCTGGTCAATGATCGCTGCGCTGTGGATCCAGCCGCCACCGTTATGTCCTTGTACCAGGATGGCTTTGCCCTCATAGTCCTGCAGGTTGATCTCATCGGATTCAGGGGATCTCGCCTCTTGCATCTGTATCCTGGTCAACCTGGCGCTGCCTTCCGGCTGTTGCTCTGACTGCAGAATTTGAAACATGCCCGTCTTTACGATGCCTAAGAATTGTTGGAAGTCTTTCATGGTAGGTCTCAGCGATAAATTTATATGGTAAATTTATTTCATTGTGAGAAAGTGCGGTTCTCTCGCTAGCTATACGGAAGTATTTTTATTTCCCGGTCTTTTCCATTAGCCAGCATAGTATAACCCACTGAAAGCCGCTCAACCAGGCGATGATAACGGCTGTGAGCAGGTAGTCCAAAACCTCCCACGCCGATACGATGATTCTCGGCCGGTAGAGTGCGACCAGACCGAAGGCGATCCAGTAACCGAAACAGTAAGCGCAGGAGAATAACTCACCGAAGAGAGTGCTTTTGCCTGCGATCCATTTCCTGAGCGGCAGAAAGAGCTTCGTTTCGGTTACCGTGAAGGAGATGGAAGCGGTAACGAATGAAAGATAGATAACCTGTTCCATCTTAGGTTGTCATCTTTCCGAATGCTCTTAAGTCAACACCCTCTGCTGCAGTGGGTTACGGGGCGGAGCATATATTTTTTAGTCCAGGGATCAATCGCCATTGATATCTCCTGCTGAAAATACAAACAGATCCAGTTTAAGCGGTACGCTTCTCAACAACTTGTGACATTTCATCAATCGCCTTTGCGTAAGCTTCCGCTAAACCTTCCAGATCATCTTGCGCCGCTGCCAGGTCATTATCATTATCAATGAAAAAGGGCTCAGCGATGATGCAGGGGGCGTTGGTGTATTTAAGCAGGTTGCCTCCCCGGTCTTCGACGTTTTTTGGTTTTGTCCCCCGGTTGGGAAGCTTCAGGTGATCGACTACATGCCTCAGGAGTATTTCCGCGGCCTCTTTGCCCTTTTGAGACTTGTAATAGTGGAGAACCTCGGTCCCCGAGGCTTCCTTATTGAAGGCGTTGCAGTGTAAGCTCACAATAAAATCCGGATTCAGTTCGTTGATGTCACCCGGCAGTTGGCTGTAAGTTCTCCGGTACACCCTCTGTACGTCAGCGTTTTCCACCTTTCTTTCGATGCGGAGCGCCAGATCCTCGTTGAATTCAAATTCGTGAAGATTCTGACTCTCATTACCAGCTCCGGGGCTGGACTT
>JALGZU010000168.1 GCA_025774735.1 candidate division LCP-89 bacterium
GTTATCAAGAAAACTTTGATTATCGCGGGAAAATTATGAACAAGGCGAAAAAATATCGGGAAAAGCTGTTGACATGACTTTTTAATTTTATTAAATTTATTTTCACAAGCGTCCTTAATACTCAGCTAAATCCGTAAAGGTATATATTTCCTGAAGTAACGAGGAGCCCCCACGAGGCCCCGGGTGGTTCCTTTTTTTCATTCAGATATTTTTAGCTTCGAATGCATTGCAGACACCCCGTCCATCCGGCTGCATTGCTCGAAGCTATGAATCTTTTATGATCTTTAAACTACAATAAACAGGTAAAATTCAAGGTGCTAATCATGGCTAAGAAACGTATACTCATCATGGGAGCTGCCGGGCGGGACTTCCACAATTTCAACGTCGTTTACCGCGACAATGAAGATTATGAGGTCGTCGCCTTCACAGCCACTCAGATTCCAGATATCGAAGGGCGCAAATACCCGGCGGAATTAGCCGGCGCACAGTATCCGCAAGGGATACCCATTCACGCGGAAGAAGATCTGCTCCGCCTCATTCAAGAGCAGGAAATCGAAGACGTGGTCTTTTCCTATTCGGACGTTCCTCACGAATATGTGATGCATCGAGCCTCGGAAGTGATTTCTGTCGGAGCTAATTTTGTCCTGCTGGGCGGGGAAGGGACCATGGTGAAATCGAATCGCCCGGTCATCTCCATCTGCGCCGTCCGTACCGGATGCGGCAAGAGCCAGACGACTCGCCGGGTGAGCGAAATCCTGCGCGATGCAGGCAAAAAAGTCGCCGCCATACGACATCCCATGCCTTACGGGGATTTAGCAGCCCAGAAGGTGCAACGGTTCGCCTCACTTGAGGATCTGAAGCGCCACAACTGTACGATCGAGGAGATGGAAGAGTATGAGCCCCACATCACGCGCGGTAATATCATTTACGCGGGCGTGGATTACGAAGCTATTCTCCGCCAGGCTGAAGAAGAGGCGGAGGTCGTGCTCTGGGACGGCGGCAACAACGATCTACCCTTTTACAAGCCCGATCTCCATATTGTGGTAGCGGACCCCCTGCGGCCTGGTCATGAACTGGAATATCACCCCGGTGAGACCAACTTGCTGATGGCCGACGTGGTGGTCATCAACAAGATCGATTCGGCGGATCCTGAAGACGTCAACGACCTCCGCATGAGCATCCGGGAACACAATCCCCGCGCCGTCATCGTGGAAGCGGCCAGTCCCATTTCGGTCGAAGATCCGTCATTAATCGAGGATAAAAAAGCTCTGGTCATTGAAGACGGACCAACCCTGACGCACGGCGAAATGGCCTACGGTGCGGGCATCGTGGCCGCTGAGAAATTCGGCGCTGCCGAAGTCGTCGATCCCCGCCCTTGGCCGGTCGGTACGATCAGCGATACATTTGAAAAATACCCGGAGATCGGGCCTCTGCTGCCGGCCATGGGTTACGGCGACCAGCAGATGCGCGATCTGGAGGCGACCATCGCCGCTGCGGACTGCGACGTGGTCATCATTGGCACGCCAATCGATCTACGCCGCGTGATTAAAATCGATAAACCTTCCGTCAGGGTAACCTATGATCTGCAGGAGATCGGCAGACCGAACCTGGCAGATGCCTTGAAGCAGTTTATCACAGGTTAGACAATGGGGCGCACAGCTGTAGTGGCGCTGGGAGGCAATGCCATCTCGACGTCCACCGGCGACAATACCATCGATCAGCAATTCGCCCAGACTCGCAAATCGATGGCGGGGATCATCGAGCTGCTCCACAAGGGATACAACCTGGTGATCACCCATGGAAACGGACCCCAGGTCGGGGAGGCTCTACTGCGCATGGAGCATGCCCTGGACATCTCCTTTCCGCGACCTTTGGGTGTGCTGGTTGCGGACACGCAGGGCGGCATCGGCTACATGATCGAACAGTCGCTACAGAACGGTCTGCGCTGGCGAGGTATCGAGAAGCCGATAACCACGCTGATCACTCAGGTGACCGTGGATCGCAATGATCCCGAGTTACAGAATCCCACCAAATTTATCGGGCGAGCCTATCCGAAAGCTGTCGCGGACGGTCTCGCCCGGAATCATAATTGGGAGATCCGCGAAGACCGAGGTCGCGGCTTCCGGCGGGTGGTGGGATCTCCCAAACCTCTGAGTATCCTCAATAAGGACGTCATTCGTCTTCTGCTCAAGCAGGGTTACGTAGTCATCGCCGCCGGTGGTGGCGGTATCCCCGTTTATATCATGCAGAACAAGTTTTATGAAGGCGTGGATGCCGTCATCGACAAGGATCGGGCTGCCGCCGTCCTGGCGCGAGACGTCGGAGCTGAGGAGCTGTTCATGCTCACCGAAGTGGAAAAGGTGTGCCTGAACTTCGGCACCCCCGAGCAGAAGGAACTCGACCGGATGAGCATCGCTCAGGCAAAGAAGTATCTGAAGCAGGGTCACTTTCCGCCGGGAAGCATGGGGCCGAAAATCGAAGCTGCCATCCAGTTCATCGAGGCGGGTGGAAAACGGACCCTCATCTCTTCGGTCGAAAACGTCACCGAGGCGGTTTACGAAGAGTCGGGGACCTGGATTTACGAAGAGTGAACTCACAAGATAAAGCAATCCTTAAGCAAAGTTACATGTTATGAAAATCCACGAATACCAGGGCAAGGAAATTCTTAAAAAGTACCAGGTGCCCGTACCTGAAGGGCGCGTAGCCTTCTCGGTGGAGGAAGCTGTGCAGGCGTACCGGGAACTGGGCGGGGGCATCTGCGCCGTAAAATCCCAGATCCACGCCGGCGGGCGCGGCAAGGGTACTCTATACGATCCCGAAACTCCCACCCGACAGATCATGGAAGGTGGCGTCAAAATCGCCCAGAGCGAAGCGGAAGTCAAAGAGTACGCCGAGAAGATCCTGGGTAACCTGCTGGTCACGCACCAGACCGGTCCGCAGGGCAAGATCGTGAACCGGATCCTGATTGAGAAAGGGTGTAAGATCGCCCGCGAACTGTACGCCGGTGTCGTTCTGGATCGCGAGCGCGCCATGGACGCCTTCATGGTATCCACCGAAGGCGGCATGGAGATCGAGAAGGTTGCGGCGGAAACGCCGGAGAAGATCGTCAAGGCACACGTGAACCAGGGGATGGGGCTGCGTCCCTACCAGGCATCAAGGCTGGCATTTGCTCTGGGATTAGAAGGGCAGCAGCACAAAAACGCGGTGAAGTTCTTTCTTAAGCTCTACCAGGCATACCTGGAGACGGACGCTTCGCTGGCGGAGATCAACCCGCTGGTGGTCACCGAGGATGGCGAAGTCCTGGCGCTGGATGCCAAGATGAATTTCGATGATAACGCTATCTATCGGCACGGGGACATCCTGGAATGCCGCGATCTCGACGAGGAAGAACCAGCCGAAATCGAAGCGTCGAAGTTTAACCTGAACTACATCAAGCTGGACGGCAACGTCGGCTGCATGGTCAACGGAGCCGGTCTCGCCATGGCCACCATGGACCTGATCAAGCTTGCGGGAGGCGAACCGGCGAACTTCCTCGACGTGGGCGGTGCGGCGTCTGCGGAGACGGTCAAGAACGGCTTCCGCCTCATTCTCACCGATCCCAACGTCAAGGCGATCCTGATCAACATCTTCGGCGGCATCGTGCGCTGCGACCGCGTGGCGGAGGGCGTGGTGGAAGCTGTGAAGGCGCTGGGCGGCGTAGAGGTTCCGGTCATCATCCGGTTGGCAGGCACCAATGCGGAGGAAGCCGGTGAGATCCTGCAGTCATCGGGTCTGAATTTCCAGGTCGCCAAAGATTTCCAGGACGCCGCGCAGAAAGTCACGGCGGCGGTTTCATCATAAACAACCATTGGATAAAGCAGCTATAAAATCATGAGCATCTTAGTCGATAAAACATCCCGAGTTATTGTACAAGGATTTACAGGCAGTGAAGGCACCTTTCACGCCCAACAGATGATCGAGTACGGCACCCAGGTCGTCGGGGGAGTTACCCCCGGTAAAGGCGGCCAGAGGCATCTGGACCGGCCGGTCTTCAACACGGTGGCCGATGCCGTTAAGAACGAAGGCGCCAACGTGACTCTGATCTTCGTGCCGCCGCCCTTTGCGGCCGACGCCATCATGGAGGCGGCCGACGCCGGGTTGGACCTGGTGGTCTGCATCACGGAAGGCATTCCCACTCGTGATATGCTGACAGCGTACCACTTTTTACAGCAGACCAGCACTCGCCTGATCGGCCCCAACTGTCCTGGCGTCATCACCCCGGGCCAGTGTAAGGTCGGCATCATGCCCGGATTCATTCACATGGAGGGGCGCATCGGCGTCATCTCCCGGTCCGGGACGTTAACGTACGAAGCAGTGGGCCAGTTGACGGCGCTCGGCATGGGACAGTCGACCTGTATCGGCATCGGGGGCGACCCGGTGATCGGATCGACCTTCACCGATCTGCTGAAACTCTTCAACGACGATCCCGACACTGATGGCGTGGTTATGATCGGCGAGATCGGCGGATCCGCGGAGGAAGCCGCGGCCGAATACATCAAAGCGAACATGACCAAGCCGGTGGTTGCCTTCATCGCCGGGCAGACGGCGCCTCCGGGAAGGCGCATGGGGCATGCCGGTGCGATCATCGCCGGGGGGAAGGGAACCGCCGCCGAGAAGATGGCGGCTCTGCAGGCCGCGGGCATCCACGTCTCCAATTCGCCGGCGGATATCGGCAATAAAATGAACGAAGTTCTGGCATAACGAGGCTTACAATGAGTGACATCATTCGCCTGGCAGCGAAGAAAAAAGACATCGTTATTCTGATAGATCGAGACCTGTGCAAGGGCTGTGACATCTGCGTCAAGGTTTGTAAGCCAGAGGGCCTGCGGCTGGTGGACGCTCCGGACAAATGGGAAGGCGCGGTGGTAGAGATGAAGGATCCCGAACTCTGCAACTTCTGCCGTCTCTGCGAACTGCAGTGTCCGGACTTTGCCATCCGCATCCTGCGCAAAGAGGACGAGAAGAAAATCACCATCGGCGGAACGCGGAAGACCGCGGCAGAACAGTAAGATTCCTGCCCGGTTTACGATCGTATAGATCAGCAGAACAATCCGCCGCAGGATTCATATAAATACAACTCAGAGGTTTTAAGATGTCTTCTGCTTCATCGGATCAATCAGATATAGTTTTTTGGCAGGGCAATGAGGTCGTTGCCCGGGCTGCCCTGGCGGCTGGCTGCCGCTTTTACGGCGGGTATCCCATCACGCCATCATCAGAGATCGCCGCGGTGATGGCGCAACTACTCCCCGAAGTCGGCGGTTGCTTCGTCCAGATGGAAGATGAGATCGCGGCCATGGGGGCCGTCATCGGGGCATCCCTGACCGGCAAAAAATCTCTGACCGCAACGTCCGGTCCAGGATTTTCGCTCAAAATGGAACACATCGGCTACGCCTGCATTGCCGAGGTCCCCTGCGTCATCGTCAACGTGATGCGCGGTGGTCCCTCGACAGGATTGCCAACGGCGCTGTCGCAGGCGGACGTCATGCAGGCCCGCTGGGGCACTCACGGCGATCATCCCACCATCGCCCTGGCTCCGGCCTTCCATCGAGAGATTTACCTGAGTACGATCAAGTGCTTCAACCTGTCCGAGAAGTACCGCGTCCCCGTCATGCTTATGATCGACGAAGTACTCGGTCACATGAGCGAGGGAATGCCAATACCGGATCCCTCTGAGTACGAGGTAATCGACCGGGTGAAACCTTCCGTGCCGCCGGAGGAATACCTTCCGTACGATACCCAGTTCGGGGACGTTCCGCCGATGGCGAACTACTTCGAAGGTTACCGCTTCCACGTCACCGGTCTGAATCACGCAGCCAGCGGTTTCCCCACCACCGTTCCAGAACTTTGCCATGCGGACGAAGTGCGCATGATCCAGAAGGTCATGAAGGACGCTGAAGTTCTGGCGGAATACGACGAATACCTGCTGGACGATGCCGAAATCGCCGTTTTCGCTTTCGGTTCCTCGGCTCGGGGAGCCCGCATGGCGGTCGATCAGGCCCGTAAAGCGGGTATCAAGGCGGGCCTCTTCCGGGCGATCACACTCTGGCCCTTCCCCGAAAAGGCGATCCGCGAACTGGCACAACGGGTCAAGGCGTTCGTGGTCCCGGAGGTAAACCTGGGACAGATGATCTTAGAAGTGGAACGGGCCGCGCATCGGGACATGCCCATCGTGGGCGTAAACAAGGCCGGGGGTATTCCCATTCCTCCCTACGAAATGCTCGAAAAGATCAAGGAGGTCGCTCAACATGCCTAAAACCGCTGTCGATTATCTATACTATCTGCGTGCGGAAAAACTGCCGCACATGTGGTGCCCGGGCTGCGGGATCGGCATCGTGGTCAAAGCGATGAT
>JALGZU010000169.1 GCA_025774735.1 candidate division LCP-89 bacterium
GAAAGTGTGAGCCTTTTCTCTGACCTCCTTTCACCGGTTCACGATTTGACGAATGATAAAACTAAACACGAACAGTGCTACCGCGACCAGGATGACAGTCGCCCCCGTCGCCGATCCCCACACAAAGGAAAAATACAGCCCCGCAACCGAGGCCACAACCGCCACGATAATCGACCACCAGAAGAGACCACTTGCACTGCGGGCGAGATTTCTGCCAGCCGCCGCAGGGACGACCAGTAGTGCGGTCACCAAAAGTAGACCTACAGCCCGCAGGCTGATCATGACCAGGAGTGCCAGGAGTATACCGTAAGCCATCTCCCAGGGGGTAGACCGGATGCCCCGGGAGTGAGCCATGGGTGGATTGATGGCGAGTAGCAGCAACCGGTTAAATCCTATGCCCTGAAAGGCCAGGATCCCCAGAAACAGAGCCAGCATGATCCACAGCTCGGCGGCATCTATCGAGAGTATATCCCCGAAGAGGATTCCTTCGAAGTAACGCACCAGCCCCTTGCGAGCAGAGACGATCACGATACCCAGGGCGACTACGGCGGCAAAAAAAACCCCGATGACTGTATCGGTGGATAGTTCCGCCTTCCGGTTCCGCCTTCCGGGCGAAGACCATAACCCCACACCCCACCAGGACTCCGAAAAGAATCATCGTCCAACGCGGGTCAAATCCGATGATCAGTCCCAGGGCGACGCCGGTAAATGCCGAATGGGAGATGGCGTCCGAGAAAAATGCCATGCGGAAACTCACCACCTGCACCCCCATGGCGGCACACGCCGGAGCGATCAAGAGGAGTCCCAGCAGAGACCGCCTCATGAAGGCCGGTTCCAGCCAGTCGAAGGGCAGCAACGCCCCCAGCGTGTTAACCAGGGTGTCCATGGTCATTCTGGTTTTTGGCTCTGAGGAACAGTTCGGTATGCGGACTGAAGACGCGCATCAGGTTCTCCTGCGTCAAGACCTCCTTGGTCGGCCCGGCGCAGACGAGACCCTGATTGAGACAGAGAACATTATGGGCATGGGCGGCGACGAAGGAGAGATCGTGGGTCACGAGGACTGTCGTCAGTTGCAGATCGTTATGGACTCTCTCCAGAAGCTCACAGAAGAGAGCTTCTCCGTGGATATCGACCGCGGCGGTGGGTTCATCCAGGAGCAGAATTTCCGGGTTACCCAGCAGGGCCTGAGCCAGCAATACCCGCTGCAACTCACCCCCGGATATTTTTCCAAGCGGCGCGTCGAATACGTTTTCAACTCCAACTATTCCAAGGACTTTTTTAGCATTTTCCAGCGCGCTCCGATTCAACCCGACCCAGACGGGGCAGGGAGCGATGCCGGCCACCAGGAAATCCCGCACTGAGATGGGCGAACCCCGGTCCAGGCTGACCTCCTGGGGGACGTAACCGATTCTGGGCCGTCGCGTCGTTCCGGAAGCACCAAACCGAATCTGTCCCGAATACGGCAGCAGTCCGAGAATGGCGTGCAGGAGGGTGGTTTTACCGGTACCGTTGGGCCCCATAATGGCGGTCAACCGGCCCTTCTGAAGGTCGCAGGTCACATCGTCCAGAATCTTGCGGCCTCCGATTCTTACGGAGAGGTTCTGTAGGGTAATGGCGGGGTAGATCGCGTTGTTCATCAGGGTTCCGCGCTGATTATCGCCCTCAAGCGTTCCAGGTTTCGGATCATCGTTCGAACGTACGAGGATGGGTCATCATCGCCGCTGGACGCCGGATCTAGCACGTAATGGGGCACGCCCGTCTCCTCCGACAATAATCGGACTAATCCGTCGGGATATTGCGGCTCAGAGAAAATCCCGACCGGATCGTGGCTTCTGATAACTTCAATTAGATCGACAACCTGGCGCGCGGAAGCTCGCGAGTTGACATCTTCTGAGATAACTGCGACGACGTCAAGCTCCAGGTCGCGGGCCAGATAATCGAAAGCGGAATGAAAGGTGACGATGCGCCTGTTTACTGCCCCGGACAAAACGTTGCGGAGAGCCTGACCGAGCGAATCCAACCGGGCGGTGTATTCCTCGGCATTTCGGCGGTAGGCTGTGGCGTTATCGGGGTCTATTTCGGACAGGCGTTCTCCAATCCACCGGGTCATGTCCGCGGCAACAAAGGGGCTGACCCAGCCGTGGGGATTAGCTTGATGGTCACAGTCTTCGTGATGGTTGTGGCCGTGCTCGGCGTTGTTTTCAACAAAGATAGGTTCGATGGTTGTCGAAGCATCGATCAGGGATAGACCTGGCCGCTTGGTGAAGGGACTATCCTCCAGGAATGCTTCCATACCCAGACCGTTGACGATCAGCACGTCGGCCTTTTCCAGCTGACCGGCCTCGACAGGGGTCAGGGCGTAATTATGCGGACAGCCCACTGCAGCGGGCAGGAGGCTGGATATTGAGACGCCGGGTACGTCTGCAGCGATGTTCTGGGTGATGACGTAGATAGGGAGAAAACTGCAGACGATCTTAAGCTTGTCATCTGAATCTGTCTCCCCCCCCTGTTTACACCCACCGCTGAAGGCGACCAGTCCCGCCAGGAGGGCGAGACCGGTCAACCGTTTAAAATGCAATTTTTCTGTACCTGTTTATTTTTCTGTCTTCAACAACAGGGTTCGGGGAGACGGCAGGTCCGCGGTCAAAAGGAGCTGCCGAAAGCCGTCCCAGTCTCCCGCCGGGATTACTGCCTCTTTAAAGCCCGCCTTCTCGTGGATCGTGAGCGATCCTTCGTCCGCGATAACCTGACGGTTGAAAGAGACCCCACTCAAGTTATCCTGGAACGGTTCCGGTACCAGAACCGCTGTCATCTCTTCCGGGTAGGTAAACGTCAGGTTGGTTTCGACAGAACCGACGTGATCCAGGAAGACCGGCACGTTGCGGTGCGGATGATGTAGCGCCAGGTTGCGCGGCAGCAGGCCGTGAAAGTCCGTCACATTCCAGGGAAGCTCGATGCGAATCATCCCGTCGATAGTATCTTCTACCGGCTCGAAAGAAAGGTCTGCGCGGCCTTCCACCCAGTCCGGCTGCTGGTGTAAAATGCGGGCATTATGCAACTCGGGAGTGGCGAAGAGACTGCCGGTCCAGTGCTCAATGAAATCCTCCGCTCCGTCGCTCCGAGCCGTCTCGTAAAATGCCAGTTGACCGGCCGTCTTGACGTGCAACCAGCCCTCGGCGCCGCCGTCCGCGTCGAAAGCGATTTCCGCCGTTACGTGAATTCGGTTGTTCTCAACCGGCGTATCCGGCGTTACCATTGGATTCATAGCAGGTGATACACCTAACAAGGCTGCGCTCTCGGGCAGATGATGACTGACCTCTTCGGACGTGGGATCGACCCAGTATTCGCCCAGATTCATGTTCAGCCGGACCATGTAATGTTCCCTGCCCGTCAATCCGGGGACACCCAGGTGGTCGTTCCCCTGAAGGTACACTTCCGGTGCGAAGCCCAGATCCCCCAGGATGTTTTTATAGAAGACGGCCAGGTCCGCCGGGCTGCCGTAGCCGGAACGGTTGATTTTACAGCCAGGACGGTATTTCAGCAGGAAGGTAGTGTGGTCAAAGCGCTTCAGGGCAATGCGGTCCTTGATGAAGGTAATGGCAGAGTCCAGCTTGACTTCTTCACTGCCGATATCCTTGTAATCTCCTGCAAAGGAACAGCACGCGTTGGCGGCCTTGTTAAACCGTTCCTCCAAAGTATGCGTCAGAACGTCCCAGCTTGGACAGGTGGAGAAAGAGATTCGTGGCAGGAAATGGCTCGATTTGCTCGCCGCTTCCGCCAGGTCATAGCTCGGAAGATCGGTCATCGTCCAGGTCATAAGGTCCCAATCGCCGGACGAGCTGCTCACCCCCGCTGGAATGCCGTTCTCTTCGGCGGTTAACAGATCGGCGCCTTGAGGAACGCGTACGATAACTTGACGTTCAAGTGTCGGTTCGTGAGTACCGAACAGCGCCTCTCCCCAACTCCAGGGGAAAAGCGGTTCTGTGTCGCTGATGACGTATTTCAATTCTGTCACCACGTCGTGTTCGATACCCAGGAGCGTCACCACCATCTGGCGCATGGAGGTGAAATCCGGGGCCCGATCCAGTCCGAAGGGAACGATGGGATTGAAACCGTTGGGCGTGGTGTCCACCTTGCGGCCGTCGGGGACGTGGGAGCGGCTGACCTGCACGTCCAGCTCCTGCCAGCCCGAATCGAAGGCCAGGTGCGGGTCGCAGTATTCGTCCCAGGCGTTCAGGTTGCGCAGGTAGCGGATGATGTGTTCCTGCCTATCCATGCGTCCGTCATTGTGCATTGTGTAGGTCGTCCCGTGGTAGAGGATGACCGAATCCGACGGCGGCAGCGTGGCGGCGTACTCGCGTTTCGCCAGCACGGTTTCCACGTCCACGGCGAAAAGCGGTGCAACACAAATCGATAATACCAGAAGTATGCTGATGTATTTCAAGGTTTTCATGATCAGGATCCTTTCTTGAGCAGCCAGGATTTCTCGGCAAAGTCTTTAATCGTGTCGTACGCGCCCTTCACCTCGGAATAGTACTCCGTGGCGATGGTGCGCTGCTTGACTTTGTAGTCGATCTTGGTCTTGAACGTGCGCCCCTTCTGCGACACTTCCGTATCGCAGGAGGCCATGTCGCCGCCCTGGTTTTCGGCATCGGGCGGATCGACCAGTTTGTAGCCGCTCGGCACTTTGATGGTTTCGGTGATGATCACGTTGCGGGTGTTCCAGACGTGCATGGGATTCTCCCGTTCGTCGGCACTGAATTCGTAGACGAAATCGAACATGCGGGGATACGCCTGCACGAAATTGGATGCCGCCGGGGAAAAGACGAGGAGGTCATCAGCCTTTACTGCATAACCGGGTGCGTTAAAGTGAAAGACCACCTCGTAGGGCTTGTACAGGTCGTCGATATCGGTCTGCTCGACTCTGGTGACCTCGGCGTTCGGAGCGATGCGGGAAATCCAGTTGGCGAACTGGGCGTCGTGGTGCTCGGCAGGGTGGTAAGCGATACCGCGGCGCAACCGGGCGTCACCGTACGACGATCCGACCATCGTGATGGTGCCTGCCAGGTCGCCGTCTTTATTTAAAGTCGCCTTCAGATCGACCTTGGTCATATTCTCTTCCGGCGCGAAGGTGCGGATGGCCATGCGGTCTTCGCCTTCGGGAGAACCGATCACGTAATGCTGTTCGGCTTCCGCCGTGCTCCAGACGTCCATGGCGTAGGGCGCCCAGGTGGGATCGATCATCTTGTAAGATCCGTCATCCTGCTTGATCGCCACGACGCAGTGATTGAACTGGTCGGCGGGAATCGTTTCGACGCGGGCTCCGGCCATGGTCATGGCGGGATAAACCGTGTAACCCAATCCCCGCAGCAACGCTATGGACATGCCGGCGATGTCCTTGCAGACGCCGGCGCGGTCGTTCAGGGTCATCATGCCCGAATGCAGAGTGTAGCCTTCGCCCTTGCCCATGGAAATGCCCGAATAGCGGATAAACTGGGCCGTCCAGTGCAGGACCTCCTCGATCTTCTCGTCGTCGGTTTTCAAGCCCTCCACGATCTCTTCGGCCTGGCGGGTGACGTTTTCATCCGGATTCAGAATCTCGTCGTTGACCTCGAAGAACCAGCGGGATTTTTCCGGCCAGTCCTTGACCGTCGCCAGGACCACCTTGGCCACGAAGTCGGACGCTCCGGGCTGGCGGGGTTCGTGAGCCACAGCGGGCGTGTTGGTCTTCCAGAAGGTGTACACCAACATGTTCCGGTCGAAGGTGACGGACGAATAGACCTCGCCGTTGTAGACCCGGTACTGGGCGGGGATGTCGCGGGAAATTTTCATCTCGTAGACCCTCTCCCGCACGGGATCGCCGCCGCCGAACACGATAGTGTCGTAGTAATGCCCCCGCATGGGCGGGATGTAGCGCTCCTCATCGCCTTCGGGCAGTTCGTTCTCCAGGTAAGCGATCTGGAAGCCTTTCTTGTAGGTGAGGATCTCCACGGCGTCGCCGGGCTCCAGGCGGGGCAGTTCCAACACCTTCATGCGGACGCCCCAGTAGATCATATGCTGGGGTTGGGGGTGATCCAGCGCTTTCGTTACGTCGATCTCCTGCAGCCTCCCGTCGGCGCGGTGGACGACCACCTTGCGGGGTTCGAAGACGTTCGTTGCGGGATCGTAGTCGAAGCGCAGGGCGGTCATGCGCCGCGCGCCGGCCCAGCTCAGAATTTTCAACAGCCGGTGGTCGGTGACGTGCGAAAGGCCACTGTCTTCCACCCGGATCAGGGTGGAATCGAAGACGACGCCGACGTCGGCCTCCTCGTAGATGCCGCCGCTCACCTCGTCGATGATGTCGCGGTAGGGATCATCCTGGGCGCACACCGCCGCTGCACTCAGAAGCAGCGCCGCCAGGATCCCGGTCAGTAAAGCTTTAGTTGTTCCTGTCATGATGTTCTTTTTCTCCCGTCAAGCCTTGTATGCGAAAGCTTTAAATTTACGCAAATCTTCGCCCAATTGCAAGCGAAAGGGATCGTTCTTTCTTTCGGTTCGCTAAACTGTTCCTGTCATTCCTGCGAACGCAGGAATCCAGTGAAGCCGTTAGCCGCGTAGGGGTCGGTCTTGCGCCGACCCATTTAATCGTTTTGGTCATTGCGAGGATCCGCCGTACGGCGGAGACGAAACAATCTCATTATTTTAATCCGCGTAATCAGCGTAATCCGCGTAATCAGCGGTTCAGACAGAATAAATCCCCACCTGCCCCATTTCCCCCCGAAAAAACATACCTCTTGACATCGCCGCAATTCTTGCGTATATTAAACCAACGCGCATTCATTTGGGAATCAGCATGAGATACCTGTTAATACTGCTTATAACACCTGCTCTTCTC
>JALGZU010000170.1 GCA_025774735.1 candidate division LCP-89 bacterium
TCCAGCACAGATATCCCCGTAACGGAAATCGTGAAGATACGTGACACTGCCGAACGGGAATTCAACAGCTGGGGATTGTTAATGAACCTGACTAAAAGAAGTGTGTCACCGCGTCGTGGAATCCAACCGATCGAGGAGAGGTTTTTTGCTTCCATGGCGCCACAGCCCCTTCACATCGAGAGCCATGAAATTCCCGTCGAACCAATTACTATACTAGAAGAGGCCGTTTAACCACAACAGACTACCAATGAGGGAGGAGGTTTCTGAGGAGTGCGTCGTTTCCCCCCAATAGGTATGCGTTTACCCCCCGAACTCAGAGATACCCGCCATCTCAGTGAAGCCAAACGCTACGACCTGATGAGCGCAACTATTCCTGACTTTATCCTGTCGAGAGAAAATCCCTTAAGCTGGCAGAACGAAATACGGTTCTCCTATATTGAAAAACACATTGGGGAACTGGACGGCGCACAGATCCTGGATTTAGGTTGTGGCTGGGGACTGTTAAGCAATCAGATGGTACAACGAGGGGCGCAGGTCATCGGGGTGGACATCTCGGGGGGAGCCCTGAACCTGGCCAGGGCTGAGGCTGTTAAGCTAGGATTAAAAACCGGATTCATCAAATCGCGGGCTGAACGGATCCCTTGTAATGACGGCTGTTTCGATATCGCAACGTCGACCGACGTTCTGGAGCACGTTGAAAATATCGATCGATTGGTCTCGGAGGTGTCCCGGATTCTCAAACCAGGGGGGCTGTTCTTCTTCGTTACCGTGAACAAAACCCTATTGGCTCGGTTGGTTTACATCACATTTGGTGAGATTGTCTTGCGACTGCTGCCCCGGGGGACGCACCGCCACGATCAATTTGTCGCTCCTGCAGACCTGGGTCGAAGCATGGCAGAATACGGCCTGATCATCGAGGATATTCAAGGTATATTGGTCAATCCCCTACTGAAACGCTACCATTATTGGCCCAGTCTGGCCATAGAATATATCGGCGTCGCCCGTAAAAGGGCATAAAAATATCCACCTGTGCGGATGTTGTCGTTTGTGTAAAGAATTATCCCTTTACGCCGACCGTGACATTTCTGAAAAGTGCCGGGCTGGCCCCGTGGGACATCTCCACGGTCTGCATGGGTTGACCTTTCCCGCAGTTCGGTAATCCCCACAAAATCCACGAATCCGCATCGGCGATCAGTGCGCAGGAACGCCAGAATTCCGGGGTAATCCCCTGATAATTCGGATTCTTGAGCATCCTGCCCAGCTTGCCCTCCTTGATCTCCCAGGCAATCTCGCAGCCGAACTGGAAGTTCAACCGCTTTTGATCGATAGACCAGGAGCGGTTGGACGCCATGTAGATGCCCTCCTCGACCGAAGCGATGAGATCAGATTCCGAGACGTCACCCGGCATGAGGGAGAGGTTTGAATTGCGGACGATGGGGATGTGCGACCAGTTCTGAGCCCGGTTCGAACCGACGGAACGCTCAGCCTGGACCTCGTGCGCCAGCTCCCGGTTGAACTGGTAACCAACGAATCGGCCCTCCTGCACGATAGGCCATCGCTGCATGCGCACGGCATCGTCATCGTATCCCGCCGTAGCCAAACCGCCCGGGATGGTGTTGTCGCAAATCAGGTTGACAATGGACGAACCGTACTGGTAATCATTCAGTTTTTCGGTAGTCGCGAAGCTGGTGCCGGCGAAATTGGCCTCCATACCCAGAACGCGGTCGAGTTCGGTGGGGTGGCCGACGGATTCGTGAATCTGTAGAGCCATCTGCGAACTCTCCAGAACCAGGTCCAACTTTCCCGAGGGGCATTCTTTTGCTTCGAGGAGGGCGACCGCCTCTTCACGTACTCCAACTGCGTTTTCGGCTAATCGCAAGGCGGGGATCAGCTCATATCCGCAACTCATAAATTGGCCGCCATGTGCACAGGGGTAGCTTCGCACCTGGACGTCCCCATCTTTGACCGCGGTCGCCGAAAAACCGGCGCCGGATCTCAAAAATGTCTGGTCGATCAAGCTGCCCTCGGAAGTTGCGGTCCATTGGTGTCTCTTCTTAAAGGACATCGCCGATTCCGCCACGACGATCTGAGGGGACTTACGCAGTTCCTCATCCACTTTAAAAAGAAGCGCGAGTTTATCCGTAATCGGTACCTTGAACGGATCCAGCGTATAGGGGGTAATCCAGGTATCGCGATGGATGGGCTCAGCAGCCAGGCGGACGTCTTCATTCTTAAGGGATGCGCTCGCTCTGGCGATTTTTACGGCCAGATCTGCCACTTGCTTGATTTCATCCCTATCCACCTTCGCAGATGATGCGAATCCCCAGGCGCCATCCACCAGGACGCGGATGCCTAAACCTATATCCTCTGAAAGATCCATTTCAGCGATCTGACCGTTTCGGATTAAAATATCCTCCCTCTCAGTATAGAGTATTCGTATATCGGCATAGGAAGCACCCCGTTGAACGGCAATATCCACAGCATTTTCAGCCATTGATTTCACGTCACATCCTCCGAATGAGCGGCATCAGAAGTCGCTGGTGCTTGAGAAATTGAATTTGGAGATATGAAGCGCCGGGAGCACGAAATTCCCTCCGAAGAAGCCCTGGACAGCGCGTCTTTCTGCGGAGATATGCTCAATTCTATTTAAGACGTCGACGACGCTGTCGGTGAAACGCAGGTTGCGCACCGGTCTTGTAACCCGGCCGTCCTCGATCAGGAAGGTGCCATCGCGTGTCATACCGGTTAGAGTCAACCGGACCGGATCAAGCACATTGGTGTAGTGGAAATGCGTGACCAGGATGCCTCGTTGCGTGGATGTGATCATCTCCTCGATGGACGAATCACCAGGCTCCAGCAACAGATTCAGAGGCAGCGGACCGGTACTATTCGGTTGGGGGAGACTGTGTCCTGTGGATTCCGTCCCGGTTCTGGCAGCAGTGATACGGTCGTGGACAACACTGTGGGCATGTCCATCCTTGATCAGTACAACGCGTTGCCTGGGTAAGCCCTCGAAATCGAACGGGATTCCGGGACTGAAGCTGTCGTAGGCGTCATCTAAAATGGTGACGCTTGAACCCAGAACGCGCTCACCGATCTTGTTCGACATGAAACTGCGGCCCTCGATATAGTTCAATCCTCCGAAGGCTTCCCAGGCCATGAACATCAGGAAATCCGCCACGGCTGCCGGTTCCAGAACGACCGTATATTCACCCGGATCGATGGGTTGTGCGTCACGGGAATCGAGTGCCTTTTTAACGGCGATTTCAGCGACGTGAGCTGTGTGGATGTTTCCGACGTCCTTGTCCACTTCTTCTGCCCAACCCGAGCCATCATCCACTTCGACGGTTGCAGACAATACTACTGAGGTTCCCTGATGATGGGCGAAAAGGCCGTTTGAATTCCCGATAGCGAGGGTCTCCTTCTCAGTGGAGAAGATGCCTGCCGCTTTACCGCCAGCCTTGTCAGCTTCACCTACCACTAAACGGATCGCCTCCGCCCGCGCTTCCGGGCTGAATTCAGCCGTTTCAGTCACGAAGGCATCGCTGCTGCGAAATTCTGCAGGTTCAGGCAGGGGTAGCAGATCAGGATTGTCCCGCTGCTGAGAGGCAACTTTATTGGCGAGACCGATGACCCGTTCCAAGGCGCCACTATCCAACATATCTGTCGTTGCCCGGCCCACCTTTTGACCCAGATGCACCTTTACCGTAAGGCCGACGTTGCTGCGAGAAACATTTTGGGAGACGGCATTGTCGCTGAAGCGGGTCAGATTCTCCTGATTTGCTGAGAGGAGGACTTCAGTTTCGGTGGCATCGGAGAGAGCCAGCACCTTTTCGACGACGTCCTGAGCAGATTTCTTATCCATGGGAGCGACTGAGGTTTACAGAATCGCGGCGATCACGTAACCGAATGTCATCAACACACCCGTAGCGAGATGAATCTGCACCGTGCCTGCCATTGCGGGCGTGAGGTTTTGCGAATCCGAATGGTGAGCTTTCGCTACTTTTACGGCGTTGACCGCTTTTGGCAGCGTCAGCAGGGCAAGTAGGGTGAAAGGGGTCAACGCATTAAAAACAACACCCAGTATAATGGAGAGGTAAGTCATAGCGAGAATCATGATATATCCGCTGACAGCCTTCTCCCTGCCCATCCGAACCACGAGGTGTCGTTTGCCGCTGCTCCGGTCGGCGTTGTAGTCGGGAAACTCGTTGATGTAAAGGACGCCTGCGATGAGCAGGGTCACGGGGATGGATGCAACGATCAAGGAGACGCTGTACGTCTGAGCCTGTACATAGTAGGCGCCCAGCATCATCAGAGTACCGAAGCAGAGCCCGACCACGAACTCACCGAAGCCGCGTGAGACGAGATTGAAAGGTGGCAGGGTGTAGAAGACGCCGCAGAACGTGCCGATTATGCCGAGATACAGGATGGGCGTTCCCTTCAGCACTACCAGTATGAGGCCGATAATCGTGCTGATTGCGAAGAAGATGATGCCCCCCCACAGGACTTCCCCAGGCGAGAGGGTTCCGTTCTGAATCATGCGACTGCCCCCTGTGAAGGGCCGCACGTATTCAACGTTGCTGGCATCGCAGCCGTTAACGTGGTCCGCATAATCATTCATGACATTGGTGCCGGCGTGCATAAAAATAGAGCCCACCAGGGTCAGGAAGAAATAACCGATCTGGACAGGATAGCCGTGCTGCCAGGCCATAACCGACGCCAGCAGAACGGGGACCAACACTGCCGTAAAAAATGGAGCACGTACTTCCGCCAGCCAGATCTGCAATTTTCGCCCTGGCAACGCGCCTGCGAACTCAGATTTGGTAAACATAGCTGTCACTTTCTTCTCTATTATGGATTTTTCAGTAATTTATCGATGCTTAAAAACTCTTGACTTTTGAACAGAAAGATGTTATTTTAAGAGAAAAGAGATCGAACGGAGAAAGAAATGGACGTTCAAAAAACCATCACTGCGGACATGACGATCGCAGAAGTCCTCCAGCGCTACCCGGAGACTGAAGCGACCCTGGTAAAATATAAACTACACTGTGTCGGCTGCGAAGTCGCTTCAATCGAGACGATCTCGGAAGGCGCCAGCGCCCACGGTGTTGAAACGCTTGAAGACCTGCTCGCTGATTTGAACAGTGCGATTGCAGGATGACAATATTCAACTGAATAATTGGAAAACTTTAGGAAGGGATCAGCCACAGGCTGATCCTTTCTCATTCACCTCTTAACTGCATTGATTGACAACTTCCTGCCAGATCTGTTCCCCCGGCGCTCGTCCCTTGATCTCTTTCATCACCATTCCCATCAGAAAGGTCGGAAGTATACCCACCCGGCGCAACTTTATACCACTGTTCTTCTCTTTAATTTTAGCGATAGATGACCGGACGTCTTCATGGGAAAGAGGCGTAATATGCTGCGCAGCGAGAAAATCTTCGGGATCTTCTGAAGGATGTCCGGCCATGTAGGTGATGAGTATCGCCAAACCCTCTCTGAAGATGCGTTTTTCCGCAGTAAGCTGCAAGATGCGGGACCAGTGATCTGCGGTCAAACCGTCCAAGTCGACGCCTTTACGCTTTAACTGCTGGGTCAGCTCAATCAGAACCCATGCGGCACATGTTGGATCAATCTCGTTGGCTTTTGTGATCCGCTCGAAGAGTGCCCGGCGTGGATGCCGCGTCAGCTTTTCCGCCATGTGGCTCGACAGGCCATCTTCTTCAAAGCGGCGCTGCATCTCCCAGGGTGGATCCGGCAGTGCATTCCGGATGTTCTTAACTCGATCTGGATGAATGGGAACCGGGGGTGAATCGGTATCCGGATACATCCGGTCTGGTCCGGGGAGAATCCTCTCAAAATCGTTTAAACCGTTCTGGCGCGCCTGGCGGGTTTCGTTGGGCACTCCGTCAAAGGCATCCTGGACGCGAATGATAACCTCCTGGGCGGCGGTTTGGGCATCTTGCGACGATCCCCAGCAAAGTACCCCGGCATCGCTATCGCCTAATACCAACGCTTTACCGACCAATGTCAAGTCATGCGGTTCCAGTCCCGTGACAGAAACGTCTTCAGTGTGGAGTATGTTCGGCAGTTGATCCAGGCAGGCGATGACACGCACCCGTTCAGAGATCTCGTGAGCGAAGGTTAGACCAGGTTGAGTCGGCTTCATGAGCAATCCATGGACACCCCGCAAGGCGACCCCTTTCAGGACTGCCTCCCGACGGTCTATCGCCTTCTTGATAAGGCGGTGCTGGATTTTACCCTGGATACCGGACAGATCGATGATTTCCGCCTTAAAGTTTTCTTTCGAGGAAACCTTACCTAAAAGAAAGTCACGGATATTCAATAGATTGTGCTGCCGGAACGCCTCATTG
>JALGZU010000171.1 GCA_025774735.1 candidate division LCP-89 bacterium
ACTCCTACTATCATTGACTGCTTCCTCCTTGGGCAGAATAATGGCGGTGTACTGTTTCTGATGATCCAAAAAGATCTGCGCCAGCTGCATGACCTGGTCGTCTGTCACGCCCGATATCAGCGATAGGGTTTCATCCAGGGTCATGAAGCGGCCCAGATAGATTTCCAATTTTGCCAGACGGAACATCCTCCCTGAAGTCCCCTCCAGCCCGAGCATGAGGTTTCCTTTGAGCTGTTCCCTGGCTCGTTCCAGCTCTTCAGCGGGGATGCCCTGCTCGCGGATGAGCGCGTATTCTTCGTCGAGAACCTCGAGAGCGTGGTCGAGACGGCCGGGATCGGTGCCCAGGTAGATCCCGAAGATGCCGGTATCGAGCATGGATTCGAGGAAACTGAAGACGGAATAGGCGAGCGCCTCCTTTTCGCGGATGCGCTGGAAGAGGCGGGAACTCATCCCGCCGCCGAGAATGCTCGAGAGGATCAATGCGGCGAACTTCCGTTTGTCGCTGAAACTGACTCCCTGCAAACCTCTGCAGAGGTGCACTCCCTGCACGGGCCGTTCGAAGCAGCTGGTGCGCGGCTGCGGATATTCGACCGGCAGGATGCCGTCCGGATCGGGATTTCGCTTCAAGGCGAGCCGTTTTTCAATTTCCTGCACCAGATGATCGTGGTGCAAATTTCCCGTCGCCGCCACCACGGTACGGTTGCCGGGGTAGCGCACATCGAGGTAGCTGCGCAGCATCTCCGGACTCAGAGCGGAGACGGAGTCTACCGATCCCATGATGGGCCGCGCCAGGGGGTGATCTCCGTGCAAAGTTTCGGCAAAGAAATCGAAGATCAGCTCGTGTGGTGAATCCTCGTAATGACGGATCTCCTCGGCGATGACGAGCTTCTCTCGCTCGACGTCGTCCTCCGACAGAGTGGGGGAGATGAGGAGATCGCAGAGGACGTCCAGGGCCAGGTCGAGGTGCTCGTCGAGGACCTGGACGTAAAAGCAGGTAAGCTCCTTGGAGGTGAAGGCGTTGATATGGCCTCCGACCCCCTCGATAGCCTGCACAATTTCCAGGCCTGACCGGTTGCTGGTTCCCTTGAAGACCATGTGCTCCAACATGTGCGAGATACCAGCCTGGTCGTCGCTCTCGTAGCGCGATCCGGTCTTAACCCAGATACCGACACTGGCCGAGCGGACCCAGGGCATCCTCTCAGAGACGATGGTCAGCCCGGACTCGGTCAGCGTCTTGTTGTAGTCCTGATCAGCCACGCCGGTTTCCTCTATCACGGCGATCCCTGCCGCCGCGATCGCGGTCGTTTCTGCCGCCTCGTCCGCCCCCAGAGCGTTGGGGCCGATTCCTGACATAGGGTTGGTCGGCTGGCAGTTCGCCGTCCTGTTCAAGCAGGACGGCCCTGCGGGAGAGGTCCATCTTGCCCTGGTTGTCGACGGTGAGCAGCTTGACTTCGATCTCATCTCCGACGTTTAGGACGTCCGTAACCCGGTCGATGCGGCCCTTGTCGATTTCGCTGATGTGAAGGAGGCCGTCCTTGCCGGGCAGGATTTCAACGAAGGCGCCGAAATCGGTGACCTTTTTGACGATGCCGGTGTAATTCTTCCCGGGCTCGGGGGCTTCCACCAGGCGCAGGAGCATATTTTTAGCGATTTCGGCCGATTCGCCATCTGCCGAGGCGATATTGACCTGGCCGTCGTCCATGATGTCCACCTTGGCGCCGCTCTTCTCAGTGATCTCCCGGATCATCTTTCCTCCGGGACCGATGACCGTACCGATCTCATCCACGGGGACGTGGATGGAGATGATGCGCGGGGCGTAAGTTGACAGATCGGGTCGCGCTTCAGGGATCGCCTTTTCCATGACATCGAGGATGCGGAAGCGGGCATTCTGGGCTTTACCCAGCGCTTCCCGCATCAGTTCAGGGCTCAGGCCCTTGATTTTAATGTCCATTTGAATGGCGGTGATTCCCTCTCGGGTGCCGGCCACCTTGAAGTCCATGTCACCCATGTGGTCTTCATCGCCCAGGATGTCGGTCAGGATGGCGGTCTTCTTGTCCTCAGAGATCAGTCCCATGGCGATACCGGCGACGTGTTGTTTGACAGGCACACCCGCGGCCGCCATGGCGAGCGATCCGGAACAGACCGACGCCATCGAAGACGAGCCGTTGGATTCGAGGATTTCCGATACGACCCGGAGTGTATAGGGGAAGCTCTCCCAGGGCGGCACGATGAACTGCAGCGCCCGATGGGCGAGATTTCCATGTCCGACCTCCCGCCGACCCGTTCCGAGGAACCTCTTGACTTCGCCCGTACAGAAGGGGGGAAAGTTGTAGTGAAAGTAGAAGCGGCGGAAGTAATCTTCGGCGAGGCCGTCGATACGCTGTTCGTCTTCCTTGGTGCCCAGGGTGACGACACCGAGGGATTGGGTCTGTCCACGCGTGAAGAGGGCAGAACCGTGTGCCCGGGGCAGGATATCGAGTTCGCAGGTGATGGACCGGATATCATCGTATCCGCGACCGTCCAACCTGACCTTCTCGTCCAGCACCATGGTGCGGACGATATTTTTGTAGAGATCGTCATAGATCTCCTTGATCAGGGATTCGTTCTCGGGGTAGGTCTCTTCCAGCTCTTCAAGCAGTTTAGCTCTGAGCTCTTTTTTCGCTTCACGCCGCTCGGATTTCTCGGTGATATGGCAGATTTTGGGCAGTTCTTTGGCGACGAACTTTGTGACCGCCTCTTCCATCCCATCGGGGTATTCGATGGGCAGGTGTTCACGCTTGGCCACGCCCACTTTTTTCTGGATTTTCTTCTGCAGCGCGACGATCTGGCGGATGGACTGGTGGGCGAATTCAATGGCTTCGATCATCTGCTCTTCGGTGACCTCTTTAGACCCACCTTCGACCATGGTGATGGCGTCTTCCGTACCGGCGACCATCAGTTCCATTTTGGAAACTTCAATCTGCTCGCTGGTGGGATTCAAGATGAACTTCCCGTCGATCAGACCGATGCGCACCAGCGCCATGGGCCCGTCGAAGGGGATGTCTGACACGGACAGAGCCGCGGAGGCCGCAGTGGCGGCCACGACATCGGGAATGTTGTCCATGTCGGCGGAATAGACGCTCAGGAGCACCTGTGTATCGCAACGGTAATCCTTTGGGAACAGAGGGCGGATGGGGCGATCAATGAGGCGCGCGACCAGGGTTTCCGATTCCGATGGACGCCCCTCCCTTTTGAAGAAGCCGCCCGGGATCTTGCCCGATGCGTACATTTTCTCGCGGTAATCCACCATGAGGGGCAGATAATCCGTGTCGATGGGTTCTCCGGTCGAGGTAGCTGCAGCCAGCACGATAGTATCGCCGTAGGTAACCCAGGCCGATCCATCCGCTTGCTTGGCGACTTTGCCGACCTCGATAGATAGAGTGCGGTCGCCTATGGTAATCTCTTCTTTATAACTCATACAATCTCCAATGCCCGGTACGATGAATCATTTCACCGACGGGCTGTAATGGTATCTTTACGACCGATAGTCGAAGACTTAGCGGCGTAAATTCAGTTGTTTCAAGATCGTTCGATAGCGCTCAACGTCCATTTTGGCGAGGTAATCCAACAAGCGCCTGCGCCGGCCGACCATCTTCAATAATCCACGACGGCAGTGATGATCCTTTTTGTGGATTTTGAGATGTTCGGTCAGGTCGTTGATGTTCGAGGTCAGGATAGCCACCTGCACCTCGGTGCGTCCGGTGTCCTCGGCATTGGTACCGAACTCCTTGACGATTTCTTTAATTTTTTCCTGTGTGATGGGCATGTTCGTCCTTACTCTGTTAGCTTGATCTCTCTATTCGATTAACAGAATCTGTGCGGTTGTATAATGGCGTCGTCCTGGCTGCGGAAGACCTGCAGACAGTTCTCATGATCCACCGCCAGTTGATCGATCAGATCCTGAACGCTGTCGAAGCGGGTCTCATCGCGCAGCCGTTTCAGGATCTGCAGGTTGATGGTTTCTCCGTACAGGTCCCCGGTAAAGTTACTCAGATGCACTTCTACGGTCATAGCACCACTCCCGAAGGTCGGTCGGGTGCCGATATTCATCATGCCGGGATATACCCGCTGTTCGTGTTCGACGGCGACGGCGTACACCCCGATTTTGGGGATGACCCGATTCGCCGGGACGGGTTCGAGGTTGGCCGTGGGGAAGCGGAGCTTGCGGCCTCGTCCGTCGCCGGGAACAACTTTGCCACTCAGACAGTAGGGTCTGCCCAGAAAACGGTGGGCTTTCCCTATGTCGCCGTCTTCCAGCGCCAGCCTGATTTTGGATGAGCTGACGTTTTCAGCGTCGATGAAGTAAGGGCCGACGACGTCGAGATCGAAGCCGAACTGTTCCTTAACCCCGTTGAGGTACTCGATGGTGCCGCTTCGTCCCGCTCCAAAGGCATGATTGTAGCCTACCACCAGCTTTTTGGTTTCAAGCCGGTCGAGCAGAATCCGGGTCAGGAAGGCTTCGGCTGAGAGCCCGGCCAGCTCTTCGGTGAAGCGCAAGATGAAGATGCGATCGACATCCGCAGCCCTGAGCAAGCGGATTTTCTGCTGAATACCGCTGATGATGGGGACGAGCCCCGGGCGCCTGCGCATGACGTTCTGCGGGTGCGGTTCGAAGGTTACGACGGTTTTGAGCAAGCGTTCCGATCCGTCCCCATGCAGGTGCTGCAGGATTTTCCTGTGCCCGAGATGCACCCCGTCGAAGGTCCCGACCGTGGTGATGGCGGGTCCCGGTTTGGCCGGTTCAAAGATCGTATCGGCGTAAACTTGGATCAGGTCTGACATACTTGAATTTTCTTAACCAGATCGTCCAGTTCCAAGGCATCATCCAGCCGGTAAGATCCCACACGCGTGCGAACCAACCTCTTCAAGGTTCCTCCACAGCCGAACGCTTCACCGATGTCGTGCGCCAGTGAGCGGACATAGAATCCGCTGGAGCAGTGCAGACGTAGCGTAAAATCGGGCGGGTCCCAAGACTCAATTTCGACTTTGTAGAGCTGTACACTCCTGGGTTTCAGCACGACTTCCCGGCCACGCCGGGCGTGCTTATAACTGGGCACGCCGTTCAATTTGATGGCCGAATAGACCGGGGGCATCTGTTCAATTTCCCCGATGAACCGGTTTTCGAGCAACTCTCTCAAGCCGGTTTTATCGATCGGGGGGACATCCGCTTCCCGCATCACCTCTCCTTCCAGGTCCCAGGTGGTGGTTTCGAGACCGAGCCGAATGGTGGCGAGATACTCCTTGTCCAACCCCATGAACTTTTGCTGGTGGCGGGTCGCCTTGCCCAGCAGCAGGATGAGGAGACCGGTTGCGGCCGGATCCAGCGTACCGCAGTGACCGACCTTGCGAACTCCGGTGAATTTCCGCACCCGGCGAACCACCCCGAAGGAGGTGATTCCGGCGGGTTTGTTTACCAGCAGCGCCGCTCCGGCTTCGAAGTCGGTCCCTCTGAACTCATCATTTCTACTCAGCGGGAGGGGCGTCTCTTTTTTCAACTTCCTCTGTGAGCGCCTTTATTACACTCGCTCGAATTTTTTCAGGGTCACCCTGCGTGGTGAAGCCCGCCGCTTTAGGGTGGCCTCCGCCACCGAACATTTTCGCGATACCGGCTACTTCGACGGGGCCTCGCCCCCGCAGACTGACCCGGACGACGTCGTCCCTGATGCGGAATAGTGCGGAAGCGATCACTCCATCCACGGAGAGGGTGAACTCAGACAGGTCTTCCCACTCATCGGGATTGCCGGATGCATTCACGGTCATGGCCGCCAGGCGCCCTCCACAGGTCAGCTCCAGAGAAGCCAGCGCTTCAGCCAGCAGTTTCGCAGCTTGCGGCGAATTGCTGGCGTACACCGCTTCGGCGATTTTATGGGGCTGCGCTCCGAGGCGCACCAGTCGTGCGGCGGCGTCAAAAGCCTCTTCGTTGGTGTTGGCATAGCGGAATCCGCCGGTATCGGTCATCAAACCAGTGTAGAGCAGCTCTGCCAATTCCGTATCGACAGGCAGGTCGAGGCTGCCAATCAGTTCGAAGAGGATCTGAGTGGTGGATGCCGCCTCGGGGCGAACGAAGTTCAACCGGCCGAAAAGCCCGTTGTCAGCATGGTGATCGACGTTGATCAGCACGGCGTCCGGGTGGATCAGCCCGGCGACTTCACCGATGCGGGCGAAATTGCCGCAGTCAACGATGAGGGCGCGATCCCAGCTCTCGCCTCGATCTTCAGGGATTTTGTGGATTCTGTCGATCCCGGGCAGAAAGCGATAGCGGCCGGGCAATTCACCGTGCAGGTAACAGACCGGGTCACCACCCAACATTTCTATAATTTTCAGCGCCGCCAACGAGGTATGCATACTCACCAGAATGCGGCTCCCGCCCTTCAACAGGGAGGCGAATTCAGCCGCCACGGCGGAAATCCGGTTACTCGTTTTCCTTGCCCGGGTCATTGCGCTGCAACAATTCTTCAATACGCTGGGCCCGTTCGGCGGATTCATCGAGCCGGAATTCCAGGCTGGGGACGTATTTCAAGACGACCTGAGCTGCGAGTAACTGGCGCAGTTCCTGGCGCAGGTTCTGCAGTTTGCGAACGGTCTCCTCCTGCTGATTCCTGTCCGCCAGGACGGATACGAAGGTTCGGGCGTGCCTGAGATCGCCGCTGGTGCGCACTTCGGTTACGGTGACCATAAAGTCGATCTTATCGGAGAAACGGGCTTGCAGGATTTCGCCGATATTACGCCTCAGCAGATCGTTGATCCGGGCCTGGCGTCGGCCCGGATTCTTTGCCAGGGGGTCACCCCAGCGACGCCGGCTCATGCCAATGTTCTCTTGGTTTCAACCAGTTCGTAGACTTCGATAACGTCTCCGACCTTGATATCGTTGAAGTTATGGATGCCGACGCCGCATTCGTAGCCTTCGGCCACCTCTTTGGCGTCATCCTTGAAGCGCTTCAATGACTCGAGTTCTCCTTCGAAGACCTGCTG